>JBFLXL010000003.1 GCA_040757205.1 Bacillota bacterium | reverse complement strand
GTTTATCCAGCGCCGATTTGCTCGCCAACCCCCTTAGGTGCTCTGTTTCGTCCCCAGTTGCTTATTCCGGTTAACATCCAAAAGTGGCCGGTTAAAACCAGAATAGGTGGCCGGTTTGCTCCGGAATGGGTGGCCGGATTACTCCGGAATAGGTGGCCGGATTACTCCGGAATACGCACCGACAAAGCCGGCAATTACATTTCTCCACAATCTACCCTACCGTTCTACTCCCTCGCCATCCTCCTGGTTGACCCCTAACTGCCCCTGAGCCAAGAGCTTCAAAACCTTAGACCCCGTGCGCAACGGTATGGAAGCGTAGTTGTGCGCCAAGGCAATCGGAATCACGGCGTCCTTATACAGCGCCGTGCCGACACGGTCCAACAAGGCCAGCGCATCCGGAAGCAGCTCATACTCCCTCGGATCGTGCGGGCTGGCAGTGTCTTTATTAGTCTTAGGTACGGTAATGGTCAGCAGCTGTCCACGCGCCGTCTTGTAAAAGAACTTCTGTCCGTAGTAAGTATCCCGGCCAAAAGCAGCGGACGAAGATGAGCGGAAGGTCAGAATATGATCATAGATGTACTTGTCGGGCAACATCATCAGGCAACCAGGCTTGATACGGTCTCCGATGGCGTCCGCGTGCTCGGCAAACTGCCCACTCTTCTCGATGCCGATGATCACCGGGCTTTTCTTGTTGTCCTCCGCCAGTACTCTGTACAGGTCATGGATGAAAGCCAAAATGGGGGAATGCAACCAGGCCTGCGGCCCAAAGAGCGTCAGCGGCCCATCGAGAATAAAGGCCACAATCCCCAACGCACGTGGTAGCCGCCGCGCCAGAAAATGCAGGTAAGCCACAATGGTAATATGCTCCAGACAGGTCATCAGCCGGCCGAGCGCAGTGGCATTGCCGTGCTCCTCGGACACTTCCTCGTGAATCCTAAGAGCATCAGTAGGGAAAACGCGCCCGCCGCAGCCCGGGCAGGTTGTCCCATCCACCGGCACCTCGATGTCGCCTATCTTACACGAAGCGGCTGCCGGACACCGTGCAACGATCACCCCGCCCCCCGGAGAACGCTTGTCGCTATAGCCCACCAGAAGCATATAGACATCCAGAAGGGAGGAATCTTCCACTCGGTAATCCCGAAAGATCTCGTACACCTCGGCCCGCCACGAGTCTTTTACCGTCGCCATATCCTGCCGACATACGTTCGACCCCGGCAAAACCATGGAGTGCAAGGCCTCCTGGGTTGCCTTCCTGATGACGGCCGGATCGACAAACTGCTCTTTCCCCTGGCGCAACATCTCTTCCAGATGCACTAGAACGCCGGCAATTTGGATGTAGCCGATGCGCGTGCTTGGATATCGTTCGCGCACAGCCACCTCCTGCGGGGAACCGTCAAAAGACATCACCCACCGCACCGGCTCCCCCGGCAGCGCCAAGGCATCCGCACAGACAATCAGCTTCGGACTAATCCCCACCTCAGCCTCCGGATTGAAGACGCGGAAATCCTGCAACCGCGCGCTGATCAATTCGTTCTCAACGATGGGCACGTGGCCGATGCTCCTCGAGCTTTGCAGGCGGCCGGACCGTGTGAAATAAGGCATCTCTATTCTTCTCCCTCCACCTGCTGCTCCAAAGCATGCAAACAGGCCTCTCGCGCGGCCTGCACCCTGCTCTCACTAAACAAATCTATCTGCATCGGAATAATGTAACGGCCGCTGCGGGTTTTCACCCGCGCGAACCCCACATCCTCCGCCTTCAATGTCAACTCCTGAAAATCCTGAAAATCATAGTACTTGGAAAGCTCTTTGACTTCGTTACGGTTATTCAGGTGCGTTACAATCCAGTTCGAAGTATTGGAAAGGATCAGCGGGTCCACGCTGCTCACTTCCTGGGTCGCGTAGATCAAGCCGATCTTATACTTGGCCGCCTCCTTGGCCAGACGCACATAGGGGTCTGCCTCGGCCGGCACATTCATCCGGTCGCGGTTGAACAGGCGGTGGGCCTCTTCGATATAGATCTGGATCTGGTGCGCCTCCAGCCCGTCTGCAAAACGCCGGGCCGCATTCTGAAGAATATGGTTCACGATCCGCTCGGAGCAGAATCTCAGGATGATATCCGAGCCTAACGACAAATCCACGATCGCAATCTTACCGTTCACCAGCTCACTGAGCACCTGTTCGGCATAGTCCGCCGTGGAGCTCGGAGAATGATACGGGCGTAGCGGTTCCAACAATCGAAACCCCGAACCGACGCTACCCTTGTAGAGGTCCAAAACGGCCTGCAGTTCCGAATCCACCCAGTCGCCCAAGTCCGCCCCCTCGTCCATCGCCTTGATCAGCGCGTCCCAGAACAACTTCAGGTTGCTTGCGGTAAGACGCAGCTTGCCGCCTTGAAAAGTCTTGAACTCCGATCCGTCTCCAACCTGTTCGTTGACCGCACTGATTACACCCTTGTTGGCAACAATGGTGATACTAAACCCCGGCGGCGGCGCAAAATTACCTTTCAGAAAAGTCGCAAACAACGCCGCCCGGCGCCGCCCCGCTCGGAAAAAAGCACTGCGGTCATCTTCCGGCGTCTCCGGACCGACCACATCGGCCGCCAGGAAACTACGGATGTAGTTGGACTGGTTTCGCGGGGTAAGGTAGGCGGTAATGATTGACCAGGTAACCGCGATCGTCTCCTCGGAATAGAAGTTGCTGGTCAGCGGCCGTACCCCCGGCTCCCTTCCATCCGCCCCATAGCGGAAGATGGTAGTGCGTAGCCGTACTGCCCGGCGGTGTGGATGATCGCGCTCACGTCCTTGCCGAAGCAGCTGCCGCCCCAGCCCGCCCCGGCCATCAGGTACCTTAGCCCGATCCGCTCGTCCAGCCCGATCCCCCGGGCCACCTCGGTGATGTCCGCCCCCACGTGCTCGGCCAGGTCGGCGAACTCGTTAATATAACGAAATCTTCATGGCTAAAAAGGCGTTGGACGCGTACTTGATCAGCTCGGCACTGGTGGGCGTGGTGGTCAAAAACACCGGCAGTTTGTTCCCCTGCGGCCGGGGCACCGACGCCGGCGGGGTAAAGGTCTGCTCCAGGATCGGGGTATACAGCTCCCGCAGGGTGTTTAGGGCGAACTGCTGGTCCGCCCCCACGACGATGCGGTCCGGATAAAAGGTATCGTATAAGGCCGACCCCTCCCGCAAGAACTCGGGGTTCAAGGCCACCGCCAGCCTGGTCGCTAGGCCCCGCTCTCTTAACCGGTTCTTGATAATCCCCTCCACGTGCCGGGCCGAGCCCAAGGGCACCGTGGACTTATTCACACCGTGACGTACGGCCGCTCGTTCAGCCGCCGCCCGATCTCCTCGGCCACCGCCTCCACGCCGGACACATCCGCGTCCCCGTTCGGCATCCGGGGTGTACCCACCCCGATGAAGATAACGTCCGAATCCGGGTCAAAGCTGTCCCAGAGCCCGAACTGCAACGGCAGATCGGCCCAACAGCTCCTTCACCCCCGGCTCGTGGATGGGCACCCGCCCGTTGGCGAGCTCGGCCACCACGCCCGGAGTGCGTCCGATGCACTGCACCTCGTGGCCGATGTAGGCCAAGGCCACCCCGGTGGTGAGGCCGACGTAGCCGGTGCCGATAATGGTTACTTTCATGTGTGGTTCCTCCTTTGGTGGCATCAAAGAGAGGGGCTTAGAACGAAATGATATTGAATGTCACCTAGATGCTGCTATACAATTTGGCCAAACTCTTCTTCATTTCCTCATAAGTCCATTTGTATTGGAAAAACGCATTATACTCATCTTCCTGAGACTTCCACCAACTCCTATCAGGTTTCCAGTTTGTCTTGGCTATTATCTTCTTAATGAACTTTGTAGCGTCAAAAACAAAAGCCCTGCAAATATAGTAATCGGATTTATGGAAAAAAGAACCCCAATCATGTCCAATATGATTTGTCGGTCTCCCTTCTCCATCAGTAAACCTATAATACTCAGGATGATAGATCTCCCGAATTTTTTCGCTATCTGGATATTCCTTTTTAGAGAACTCTCTTAGAATATGAGGAATAATATAATGTGCTGATTTGTGCCTAATTACTTTTGCAACCTCAGTCCACCAAGGTAAATCAGCTTTGTCGATAAGCCCATTCTCACTCGCCTCAGTTATCAACCTTGTAATTGTTCCCATACTATCAAGTTGCTCAATAGTAACTTTTCTACGCAATCCCGTGTTCTCTTTATCAAACAAAGCTAGTCTTAATGTATGTTCCAATAAGCAACTCATTGATATGATTGAGGCAAAATGATTGCCAAGCACAAAGGAAGAAACAGCATTCAGATATAACATGTTTATTGAGGGCTCAATCCATTCTAGCGGTGGTGGCAATTCTTTAAACCTATACTCTGCATAGTGAGCAGTCAGATTAAAGTAATCCATGTCACTAGTTCTCATAACCTTTATGTAATTCTGACTCCCTCGAAAATAGAATCTTGGATGATATTTTCATCCCCGGTGGCGACGAAGAATTGTCGTGAGCGACTCCTCCGAAAACAGAATCTTGATCAGTAGCGTTGCATTAAAACCGTTGCCGGTTGTCAACCCCCAATTCTGCAACGGGCACGGAGACACTGACTGGCAATTATGGTGTATACATACAGCGTCTGAATTCCGGCAGGGCCAAAACCAAGGGGTCTTTAAGGTAGCCCTGGTCCACTTTGCAACAACCTAAAGTATTACCGGGTCGTAGGTCAGATCATCTAGATGATCTACCTCTCGGGTGGAGACGCTCATCTCATCGGGTACCAAAATGGTACCCGATGCTCATAAGAACGGGGACCGCATAAAGTGGTCTTTTTCTTTTTGCGCTCATGAACTGGGAGCCACAGTGTCGTAATTAAAAAACCATCTTCGAGAACCGTCCCCGTGACACTATACCGTTAAGATCCAGTTGACAGCCTCTGCTAAGGATTTGGCGATAAACTCTCGTTCTACCCCACTACGGACTGGATCGGGGTTTGCCAGCAGGATCGCCTTACATCTGGCTCTTTTGCCCGCTTCAATATCGGATTTAGAATCCCCGATCATCCAGGATCGCTCCAAGTCAATGTCGTGCTCTTTCGCAGCCCTGAACAATAACCCGGGGTTAGGCTTTCTACAGCCACAGTGGGCGTCCACATCATGAGGGCAATAGTAAATTGCGTCAATGATAGTACCGCCTTTGCATAGTTCGTATTTCATCCTGGTATGGATTTCCTTCAGATCATCTTCCGTCATAACTCCTCTGGCGATTCCCCGCTGGTTGGAGACTACAACTACAAGAAATCCTTTTTCGTTCAATCTCCTTATTGCCACATCAACATCTGAAAGGAACTTAAATTCGTCCCAGCTCTTGATGTAATCCCCTTCCGGTGCCTTTTTATTGATTACCCCATCGCGATCAAGAAAAACCGCCTTATGCTTCTTGTTTTCTTGTTTTGCATCGGCGTCAAACAGCTCCCTTTCCACGATCTCACAGATGATATGCCCCACTGTGATGTGACCTTCCTGTATCCTGGGAGTATCATCGCTGGGAATATGTAAGCAGTAGTCTACCACATCTTTCAACCTACCTCCATCCCTGCCAGTAAACCCAACTGTTATTAACCCTTTTTCTTTAGCGACCTTTAAAGCTTGGATCACGTTCTCCGAGTTTCCGCTGGTGGTGATTCCAATGGTCACATCCCCTTCTTGGCCGAGGGCTTCTAACTGCCTAGCAAAGACCGTATCAAAAGAATAGTCATTGCTGAGCGCCGTCAGCAATGAGGTATTGACTGTTAAAGTTATTGCAGGCAGAGGATCTCGATCTAAATAGTATTTTCCACCAAGCTCAGCAGCAATATGCTGGGCATCGGCGGCACTGCCTCCATTGCCAAATAAAATTACCTTCTTGCCCTTGCGATAAGCCTCAACAAGAACCTTTGCTATCTCAGCGATCACCTTTACTTGGTCGCGCTGTAAAAGCCTTTCTTTAACCCGGAGGCTTTCTTGGACGCGCTGTCTTACCAAGTCTTCCAGCTCAGTCATTGTTGACCCTCCAAGTTTGAAGCCCATGAAATTCAAAGGCGAACTCTGTAATTGTAGATCCTATCTTCTTGAGTACTTCGGCCACCTTATGCTTGCGCTCAAAGAGGCAATAGAAAAGCACGTAGCCACCTCCACCCGCCCCGGTAATTTTATCACCTAAAGCCCCGTGCTTTCTTGCCTCCTCACACATTTCGTCAATAGATGCGGTTACTGATTCTATAAGACATCTTCTTTTTAAATTCTCAAGCGCTATGTAATAATCCCCCAAAATCATTAAGCCTCCGCTGTAAGAGGGTATTTTTCATCTCCACGGCAAGCTCCTTCTGCTTGCGCAACCCTTGCAGAGCCTCTTCCTCACTTTGTTCGTAACGCCTTGTCTGATCTTCTATGATGTGATCGGAAAGCCGCGTCTTACCTGTATAGCGAAGGAGTAGATTATGTTCAAGTTCATTGATGCAGTCCTGGCTGATCCGAAGCGTGTTGACAATCACCCGGTCCTTGTAGAACTCAATGAAATTAAACCCTCCAAAAGTGGCAGCATATTGATCCTGGAGTCCGCCCTTGATACCCAACTCTTTTCTCTCAATCACATAGGCTAAGTGGGCGATCTCATAGTCTGTGAGTGGAAGATTCTTGAAATCCTTGAGCAGGCCTACAAGGCAGACCATCATTGCAGAAGATGACCCGAGTCCTGAGCCCGGTGGGGCATCACTATGTAGAAACAGGTCGAATCCTTCGGAATCTTGTCCGCCGAGTTTACGGATGGCTGCCTTAATAAGATCGAGCTTGCCGTCATACACAAGCTCTTCATCAACGTTGTAATTGATAGAAAGCCCGAAGTCAACGGACTTAATCTGGATCTTGTTGTCTTTCTTCGGATAGCGGTGAAGAGTTCCATAAGCATACTTGTTGATTGTGGCGTTCTGCACACATCCCACCACCGGCAAGGCTGATCCTCAAAGGTGCTTTAGCTCGAATGAGCATAATACTTCACCCTCTTTTGCCTGATACTTATTGATATCTTTTATCGATCATGGTCTGTTCCCGGGTCGATGCCTTCCACTATTTTTGACAGAACGTCTCGTTGATCCTGCAAACGCCGATAATCTTCCACAACTCCGATGTCAATAAAGAAACCTTTTACAGGCATACCATAGAACCCCTTACCGATTAGCTTAGGGAAGACTTCCTTTTCCAGAGAGACCTTCCCTACAGGGATTCGGTCGAAGTTTTTTCTATTTAGCGCATATATCCCACTATTGATCAGTCTCGATGAACTTTGCCCTTTCTCTACAAAGCTTTCAATCTCTTCATTTATATTTATCTTAACAGCCCCGTATCTTGTGGGATCTTCTACCTCCACTAAAGCCATCGTTGCCAAAGCCTTCCTTCTTAAATGATAATCTATGAGCCCATTTAGGTTAACGTCCAGAAAAGAGTCCCCATTCATGACCAGAAAGTTTTCTTCTTTGATTAGATTTCCAGCTAACTTAATCGCCCCTCCGGTGCCGAGAGGCTCCTTCTCGTAAGAATATAAGATATGAACGCCCCATTTATCTCCATTCCCAAAGTATCTCTTCACTTGCTCACCTAAATGTCCGATGCAAAGCACAATCTCTGTTAAGCCGTGTCTTCTCAACTGCAAAATCAAATACTCCAGAAAAGGCCTACCAGCGACCGGGGCCATCGGCTTGGGAATATCGTTAATGAGCCCTCGCAATCGCGTTCCTAACCCACCTGCTAAGATCAGAGCCTTCATACAATCTCTTCGATCTCCCTTAGAAGCCTTTCACCAATCACATCCCAAGTATATCTCTCTTCTATAATTCTAAGATTTCTCAGCCATCTCATCCTTTCCGTCAGCGATTATAAAATGCTTTCCGTTCATTCCCTCAATTCCTTGAGCCCCTAAAGGGGTTGTCACAACAGGCTTTCTTAAGGCCATAGCTTCCAAAATTTTATTCTGAATGCCAGCGCCAAACTCTCATTGGCGCAACCACCACCTTTGCCCTCTCTAGATATTCATAGGGATCTTTTACAAAACCTGTCACGTAAACATTCAGTACACCCGCTTCCCTTGTGGAGGCGCTCGTCCTGAGATTCGTACTGCCGAGCCATCCAAAAAACTTGCAAAAACTTTGCTTCAGACTGGACACGGCTCAATTTTACTGGTAAACTCTCAGAAAAGAGCTGGTTGGCGATTTCAAAAATGGCGGTCGTGAGTGGCAACCCAAAGGGCAGCCGGAGCCGGTGCGCGTCCACGACTTCGTCTTGCCTGAACTGGGCCAGGTGCGGCCCTACGGTGTTTACGACCTGATCCGCAACGAAGGCTGGGTCAACGTCGGCATCGACCACGATACCGCCGCCTTCGTCGCGGCCAGTATTCGCGGTTGGTGGCAGAGCATGGGGCGTGCGGCCTACCCCGACGCCACCGAGTTGCTGATCACCGCCGATGCTGGCGGCAGCAATAGTCCACGCTCTCGCCTTTGGAAGGTCGAACTGCAAAGCTTCGCCGACGAAGTCGGCTTGGCCATTGCCGTCTACCATTTTCCTCCGGGCACCAGCAAGTGGAACAAGGTGGAGCACAGGCTGTTCTCCCATATCACCCAGAACTGGCGCGGCCGACCACTGGCGAGCCACGAGGTGATCGTGAGAAAAGATCGCCAACATCACCACCGCCACCGGCCTCAAGGTCGCGTGTCAACTCGACACCAACCCTTACCCGACTGGTATCAAGATCTTGGATGCCCAGCTGAACGACGTGCAACTGGAAAGCTCGGCCTTCCATGGCGACTGGAACTACATGATTCGCCCGCGCAATTCATCATGAGAATTCGTCATAAGTTGTCGCACTGCCAAGAGACTATACTTATGTCAAATGTCAACGGGCTGACACTGCTCTTGACATCAGTGTGATAATGGTCGAAATAGCAAAGGAAATTAAAAGATAAATACCATTTTCTGTATTCTGTCAAAATTTATATCCTCGCATCAAGCATATAATGCCCTTTAAACCACTCGTATGTCTGTGCAATTCCTTCCCTGAAACTTATCTTGGAACGCCAGCCGAGGGAGTGAATCCTTGATACATCAAGGGGACGGCGTGGTGTTCCATCAGGCTTCGATGTATCCCACTCAATACTGCCCTCATAGCCAACAATTTCTTTTATCAATAAGGCAAGGTCTTTTATGCTAATATCCTCGCCTGTTCCGATATTAATCATCTCTTTTGAATCGTAATATTTCATCAAAAACACAATCGCATCTGCTGCATCATCAGCATGAAGGAATTCACGCCGGGGAGCTCCGGTGCCCCAGAGTATTACAGACTTTGCCCTTGACAGCTTAGCTTCATGAAATTTGCGAATCAGCGCGGGTATAACATGTGAATTTTCCAGATCAAAATTATCATTCTGGCCGTAAAGATTAGCCGGCATGCATGAGATTGCCTTAAACCCGTATTGATCCCATAATGCCTCGCATAACTTTATACCAGCAATCTTGGCAACGGCATAAGACTCGTTTGTCGGCTCAAGAGGCCCTGTGAGCAAATACTCCTCTTTGACAGGCACAGGTGCAAACTTAGGATAAATGCAGACACTGCCCAAAAAAATAAGTTTTTTTACGCCATACCTAAACGATGACCAGATTACATTATTCTGCATCTGGAGGTTTTCGTATATAAAATCAGCCCTGTATGTATTGTTGGCATTTATGCCGCCTACCTTTGCAGCAGCAAAAAACACATACTCAGGACGTTCTTTTTTGAAAAATGCCTCAACATCTGCCTGTCTTGTTAAATCAAGTTCTTTGCTTGTTCGTGCAATCAGGTTATCATATCCATTGGCTTTCAGATTCCGCATAATCGCAGAACCGACAAGCCCTCGATGACCGGCAATATAAATTTTTGAAGACTTTTCCATAATCAACTCCATTCACTCATTATATTTGAATGTCTTAAATCCATTTGTTTTGCAGAGATGGTCTCTTTCAGCATCTTTCAAGTCCTCGCGCACCATTTCAGCTACGAGCTCCCTGAATGTAACCTTTGGCTGCCAGCCGAGCTTTTCTTTGGCCTTTGTCGGGTCGCCAAGCAATGTATCTACTTCTGCGGGCCGGAAGTATCGGGGGTCTATCTCCACAAGAACATTTCCTGAACTGTCATCAATACCTTTTTCTTCTATCCCCTCTCCTTTCCATCTGACATTAATGCCTATTTCCTTAAACGCCAGTTCAACAAACTCCCTCACAGAATGCTGCTTTCCTGTTGCCAACACATAATCCTCCGGCTCTTGCTGCTGCAGCATAAGCCACATGCCCTCTACATAGTCCCTTGCATGACCCCAGTCACGCAATGCATTCAGATTGCCAAGGAAGAGCTTTTTCTGCAAGCCAAGTTTTATTCTCGCTACAGCCCTTGTAATCTTTCGTGTAACAAAGGTCTCGCCCCTTATCGGGCTCTCATGATTAAAGAGTATTCCATTGCAGGCAAACATATTATATGCTTCCCTGTAATTTACAGTTATCCAGAAGGCGTAAAGCTTTGCAGCTCCATATGGACTTCTCGGATAAAAAGGCGTGGTCTCTTTTTGAGGAACTTCCTGAACCTTTCCATAAAGCTCAGATGTAGAGGCCTGATAAAATTTAGTCTTTTTCTCAAGACCTAAAATCCTGATAGCCTCCAGTATCCTTAAAGCCCCCATCGCATCGGCATTTGCAGTATATTCAGGTGCTTCAAAAGATACCTTCACATGGCTCTGCGCTGCAAGATTATAAATTTCATCGGGCTGCGTCTCCTGGATTATACGGATCAAATTGGTGGAATCCGTTAAATCACCGTAATGCAATTTAAACCTTACATTTAGTTCATGAGGATCCTGGTAGAGATGGTCGATCCTGTCGGTATTGAATAACGATGACCTTCGCTTTATGCCGTGAACCTCGTAGCCTTTGCCTAAAAGAAATTCGGCTAGATAAGCGCCGTCCTGTCCGGTAATACCGGTTATTAATGCCTTTTTTTTCATTTTTTATCCCTCATAAAAAATTGTGGTATTTTTGAAAAAGGTTTTAAAAGAAGAGTAATGGGATAATACAGTTTATTAACTTTCCAAGATCTATAATTTTCTATAATTGCTTTAAGGGTATACAGGCCTGGTTTGCTTATTCCTTTAGTCCTCATCTTAACCAAAATCCTTGGAATATAGATTGCTCTTATTTGATATTTATAAAGAAATCTAAGCATTAATTCGTAATCAGCGGCCAGGGGAAAATCCAAATTCAGCAAACCATATTTCTCATACACACTTCTTTTGCAAAAAAAGGTCGGATGCGGGGGCATCCAACCTTTTTTGAACTTCTCTCGATCAAATCCTCCTGCCTTCCAGTGTCTAACAATTTTATCCAAATTATACCGGTCAATATAGAGTATATCTCCATAGCATGAATCGGTATTGTTTTTAGTTATTGCTGTAATAATATCTATTATCACATGCTTATCGGCATAAAAATCATCAGAATTTAAAATACCTATGATTTCTCCGGTTGCAGCCTTTATACCTTTGTTCATCGCATCGTAAATTCCCCCATCAGGCTCACTAACCCAGTATGCAATCTTATCTTCATATCTCTTAATAACCTCAACCGTTCCATCCGTTGAACCGCCGTCAATGATTATGTACTCTATATCGGGATAATCTTGCCCGATAACGCTTCTGATGCATTGTTCCAGGTGATTTCTGTTATTAAGAACAGCGGTAACTATCGATACTTTCATTCTTTTCCCTCAAAAACCGTAACCGCAGCTATGATACAT
Source organism: Bacillota bacterium (assembly GCA_040757205.1). Taxonomy (NCBI): domain Bacteria; kingdom Bacillati; phylum Bacillota; species Bacillota bacterium. The sequence continues at coordinate 230,554 of JBFLXL010000003.1, read as the reverse complement.
CCTTAAAGGCGCAACGAGGCTTATTACCTAAGAATCTATTCACTACGCTGAATTTCCAACGAGTTCTTCATAAACGGCCTCAAAGGACTTGGCAACTTTTTCCCAGGAATATTTTCTCTTCACCAACTCGTATCCCTGATTCCCTAATCTCTTTCTTTTACCGCCATCACTTAACAATGATATCACCTGTTCTGCAAAACTCTGTTCATCATCGGCGATCATGAGTTCCTTATCATTTTCGACTTCGATCCCCTCGCAGCCGACGGAGGTGGAAACAATGGCTTTTTGCATAGCAAAGGCCTCCAAAATCTTAAGCCTCATCCCTCCCCCTATTCGCAAGGGAACGATAAAAACCTTGGCCTTCTCAATGTATTCACGAACATCCGGAACATTGGGATAGACTTCTATTTGGGATGATCTCAAGGCCATAATTTTACCTACCGGATTCTTTCCTACGATAAGAAGTTTCACAGAGAGATCTTGTTTCAATACCAAAGGAAATATTTTTTCAATAAACCACAGGAGCCCGTCAATGTTTGCCTGCCAATCCAAAGAACCCAAGAAAAGTATCGAATATTCTTCGATAGTCTGTTTTGAGGCGAAATAGGCAGTATCAACTCCCGCTGGAATTACTGTTGTCTTTATTGATTTATTCAAACGCCTTAATCTTTCTTCGTCATCTTGCGTGATCGCAAAAACTCTATCATAATAGCCGCACATAGTTCTTTCATACTGCTTTACCTTCTCATATTGCAAGTACGCGTATGCCTTGATGAAAGGATTCTTCTGAACTTTATAAAATCGCTCCCAAATCACATACTCCACATTATGTTCTCTTAACGCTATCGGAACGTCGCAGTGCTGCTTCAACAATTTTCCGTAAATGGCCATGTGCAGATGGTCTACATGAACAACATCAGGTTTTCTCACACGTGAAACGTTCATCAACTTTCTTAGCACATCGGCCGAATAATATTTTAATATTGTATATGGAGTTGATTCAAACAAATTTGAGACAATCCCGCTGAAAGATGTCTTCGTATCCTTCTCTACAGTATATAACTCGCAGTACTCTTCAAGTTCCTTCTGTTTCGTATCCCAATCTGTTCCCAATGAAAACATAACAATGTTATGCCCTCTGAGTGCAAGATGTTTCGTGACATTGAATATTCCTATCCTTGCTCCATTATCGGGAGGATACGGAATTTGAGGCACAATCTGCAAAATATTCATTACCTAAGCCCTCCTCAAATCCGCGATTGTCTCATTGAGTTTAAACCTGTCGTTTTTAACCCATTCGAGGTTCTGATACGGTCTGCGACAGCCCTCTTAAAGGACAAAAAGAATGCAATATTAAACCATATCCTTGGATCCAGGAGACTGCCGCTCACTATGAATCCAGCAAAGTTTACAAGAACAATGATTCTGAATATCTTCGTGAAAATAACCGTTTCATCATCTACCGGTCCATTGCGTCCTGACAAATGAAATTTATATTTTTTCTCATATTTCACAAGACCATAATACATGAAGATAAACGCAATGAAGCCCACCAGACCATTTTCCGCCAGAATCCTAAAAAAAACACTATCGACAGCCATATGAAGATCTGTGCCGACTCTATAAAGATAGAGCCAGAAACCTTTATAGTATTCCGGCGTATAAAAACTTGCATTTCCGATACCCACACCAAAAATCGGATTCTTGAGCCATACCTCTATTGCCGCCTGTATAGAATCTATACGCATCTGAAATGAAGCATCATCGTAAATCGCCCTTATTCTTCCGCCAACAAGTTCGAGAAAAAGAATGGAAAAAAAGGAATAAATAAACAGCGGAATCAACACGAGTCCCAAAATTACATAAAACTTTCTTGAAGAGTTTCTGAATTCAAGCAATGTCAAGACAATCAATGTTCCCAGTCCGACATACCCCCCCAAGGAACTGCTGACAAAAAAAGCGATGACTAAAAGAACAAATAATGCCCATTCTCTTATTGTTCCCTTCAGAAATATGTACCCCAATCCTATTGCCATCCAATCCAATAGAAAAAATGCGAACCAAGACGGTTCATTGAATATCGATGAAACTCTCCTGAACGTTTGATCAATATCTTGACTTCCGAAAAGCAAATGTTCAAACCCTGCTATCCTAGAAATATTCAAGTGAATGAATTGCAAAATTCCGAAAGCAGCAACCGCCGTCCCGCACAAATAATAAAACCTTAACGGCATTGTGAGTCGCCCTCTCCCAAATAGTGCAATTATGATGACAACAAAGATAACATAAAATAAAAGATGAACATTCGTTTTAAGATATTGAACCAATTTTTCATCCGTTATATCATTTAAATAGAGACCAATAAGTGAAGATTGGATAACAACGTAAAATAAAAAAATAGCACCCAGTTCCCTCGAAAGCCGTATGTTGGTTCTTTTAACTAGAATTTCCGTCATTACAAAGAGAAAAGCCAAAGAAGCAGCAAATACAACAGAACCGAAAGGTACGGGCAGTATCCTTTCTTTATACCATGCATAATCATAATACACCATAAATAAGGACACTATGATCAGACATTTTAAAATGTTTCGTATTATGAGCAATCTCGCATAAAGCAGGATCATCTGACTTTTTCAAATTCGATGGCTATAAAAGTATAGTATATGTTGTTCCAAAATGCAGGACGCTCTTCACAGCGCGGTATATCTGCTTCATCAATGACTCGAAATCCCTGAGCAATTGCCGTAGCTATCAACTCTTGAATAGAATCTCTATTGAATATAGTCCAGTGAAGCTTTCTATTTTTGAACGCCCCGGACGCAACCATATCGGATATATGAATAATTTCTTCCTCCCAATAATCCGTTGATAAATAAACAATTCCTCCTTTTTTCATTATTCTATTGAGTTCGTGAAATAATCCCGTGATATCAACACCATGCTCCACAACAGAGAGAAGTATAGAAAAATCCACAATGCCGCTTTCCAAGCCAGTTGCCACAATATCAGCTTTCTTCATTCTATATGGTTTCAATGTTCGATATTTTGCCCATCCCCGCAATTTCGCTGCCACCGTTGAGTAAGGAGGAATATGGATGTCTATTCCCAAAAGATTTTTATACCCCATACTTCTCAATAACTCTAGGGTCAAGCATCCATAAACTGACGGCCCGCATCCCAAATCCACAATACAGGCTTCTTTGCTACTTACATATGTCGTAATAAGTTCACGGATATTGTTGAAATCCCAGCACTTCACAGGATCGGTATGAAGAGGTAAGCCAGCCTCCTTCAACCTATTTACCGAGACACCAATTTCGTTCCAATTCTTTAGGACTTTCATTCCCAATGAGTCAACAACTCCGAAATCTTCTTACACGTATTGCGCTTTGAAAAGCCAGATGCTCTTTTCCTAAGCAATTCGTCCAAAGCCGGTTGTCTTTCTTTAACTGCAAGCGCTTTCTTGATACACTCCGCCATTTCAGATACATCTTCGGGATCAAACAAAAATCTCTTGTCATCGATAATCTCAGGTATAGATCCCCGATTCGAGCCGATAGCAACTACACCTTGAGACATCGCCTCGATCAACGGATATCCGAATCCCTCCCAAAAGGAGGGCAATACGACCAAGGAAGCATTTTCATAAAGAACAACGAGATCATCGTCAGGAACGAATCCTGTCAAGACAACCCTATTCTGCAAGTTTAGCTTCCCGATGCACTTTTCTATTGAAGCGATTTTCCACCCTTTTTTGCCGCAGAGAACCAACATCATATCAGGTTCCGAAGTTGTCAAGACGGAAAACGCCTCCAGTAATGTGTTGATATTTTTCCTTGGTGAAAGAATTCCAACGTATAACAGATATGGTTTTTGAACTTTATACTTGTCGAGAATCCCTCCAGCTTTATCCGCCCTGGAAGAACAAAATCGTTCATCAAGGTAATGATATATTACAGTTATAGAACTTGAAACTATACACAGGAAGTTCACAATATCTCGTTTCGTCGCTTCTGAGACACAAGCGATTTTGCGGCATTTTTTCAGAGCCAGGAGATAAACATGATGCCAATAAAGTCTTGCTCCCGATGAAAGTTCATTCGGGGTGCGGACAAAGGAGAGATCATGAACGAGACAAACCTTCTTTGCTCTCGCCAACACCGGGCTCGCAGATACGGGAGAATAGATGACATCCAGCTTGTGCCTTCTTTCCGCGAAGGGAAAATAGAGTTGTGAGATATAATATCTCAGCCTATATGGAACAACCATCGTCTTAAATACTACGTTTGAAGGCTTTGAAGGCAGCGCGTCAAATGTCTCCCGCGAGAGAAAAACAATCACCGAGTGGTTGTCGCCCAGCGTTTCACAACACCCAATCAATTGTTTGAAAGCCCTGTAAAATCCACCCTCCTGCGGAGTTACAGATAATCCGTCTATCCCGATTCTCATGTTGTTTTCAAAGCCCGTGAAGACTTGTCACTTTGCGAATCCTCAAAGAGCGCATTCAAGCTCCTCGTGTAATTGCCGCCATTGTGATAGGCGATATAAGACTCACGCATTCTCTTCAATTTAACGATCATGTTTTGATTTTCCGATAGCTTTGAAACAGTCTCAAGAATTCCCTCCGATGACCAATCGAACACCAGTTCCTCCAACTGGAATCTCTCCAGCTCCTTTGCCATCCAGGTTCCTGAGGTAACCAGGGGGACCTTGCCGGCGACAATCGCCTCAACGAATATCCCCGAAGTCGATTCGCGATAAGCTTCTTTGTCATAGGGCAATAACACGATGTCGCTCTCCATCATTCTCATTTCATAATCTCTCCTGCTCAAATAGTCGGGAATCAGCTCCGATCGCGCTCCTCCATCCACCGAAACAAGATTCGAGCTCCTGGCAGCGACAATCACGAATTGCCGGGCAAACGCGCCCGTTTCCTTCAATATTGTGCGCACTACGTTTAATCCTTTCACTGCGTGTGGCATCCCGGGCCACCAGATTCTCAAACGGTCATCTCTCTTTCTTCCATCACCGTGATCTCGAACAGGAAATTCTGTGTGCGGAATCGGCAAAACCGAGACAGCCTTCCCCAAAAACGTCGACAACGCATTTTGAAGAAGAACGCTGTCCGTGAGCAATCGTAGGGAAGCAGTCCCCACCTTCTTTTCTATAAGCCATATCATGATCTTATAGAGAAGTCTTTGCGGCTTTCTTGTCACATTCCACCTGAAGAGGAGGAAAATCTCCACGTGCTTTCTCGACATCCGCCACAATGCAAGATACAACGCAACAAGATGAAAGCTCCAAAAACTTTCGATAAACAGGACGATCCGGTCTGACATGGGAAAGACATGTTTTTTTATACATCCTGCCATTGATGATGACAGCGAAATCATTTTCAGAAATCTTGCGGGCGAGAATCTCGACGAAGAATGCCGCCCGGGCTCTAAACACGGAAACCATCGGGAAGGCAGATCAGAAAAGGTCTGCCATGATTTCGGCACTACCGCTGCGTGCACAAACCCTATTTCTTCGACGGCCCTACCGAAGCTCTTGTTATAGTCAACGTCGTGACCGGCCGCAGCATCATGGAAAATCATCGACACAACTAGTTTCTCTTGGTGCTGAAGCGCCATCTTCCTAATGAGGGCCACACAATTTCACTTTTTCCCGCAAGAACCACTCTATCGTTTTCGCGAGTCCGACGTCTAAAGAGGTCAACTGTAGATCAGGAATAAGCCCGCGCATCTTTTCCACTTTAAGGCATTTAGACCTGGCACCCGTATATTTGGAGGTATCGTATCTGATATCCTCATGGTCATATCCAACCCTTTCGCAGATAATGCGCGCAAACTCCCGAATCATGAATTCTTCTCCGGCACCGATATTTATCAATTCATTCTCGCACTTGTCCGCAAGACGACGCAAGATTTTTACAAAATCGTCTATATATACAAGTTCTCGCTTTTGATATCCGTCACCCCATAGAATAACCGGTTCACCATATTCCCTTCCTCTGACAATCTTATGGATAAGGTCAAAAATAAAGTGCATTTGCCGTCCATCTGTGTGATACCCCGGACCGTAGAGGGTGGAAGGAACTATACAGAGATACTTCAACCCAAACTGCTTGTGCAAAGCCAATAACCCGGCATAGAGCATACGCTTCGTCATGGCATAGGTAAATAGGCTGTCAATAGGCTTTCCGAGCAAATAATTGTCTTCCACCAACTCCAGATCCGGATCATAGGCGCAGCTGGTCCCCATACAGATCATCTTTGCCTGCGGTTGATATTCTTTCCACCATGAAAGGACATTAGTGTTTATCTGCTGATTGATGATCCACTGCTCGCCGGGATGGTATAAGCAGAAATCTCCTGCCTGTGTCCATGCTGCAAGATGAAATATCTGATCATACGGTTGATTATTAAAAGCAAGTAAAGAATCCTGTTTTGTTAAATCACAGTTTTTGGAGTTCAGTTTTACTACCTCATGATCTCGCGTTTCAAGCTGAGAACATAATGTCGACCCAAGAAAGCCTGTGGCCCCTGTAACAAGGATGTTCATCTTTAAATTTCCTTTGGGTCAACTGGGAAGTAAAACTCTACGCCCTTGTCAATGAGATACTGATTATTTGCGAGAATTTCCTTTTTAAAGTTCCAAGCCAAAATATAATAAATATCAGGCAATTCCTGTAACTCCTTTTCGATAACGATAGGTATATGCATACCCGGTGAAAAAAGTCCCTGCCGTAGTTCATTTTTCTCGACCAGGTAATCAATATATTGAGTGCCGATTCCAAAATAGTTCAAAAGTGTATTGCCTTTGACAGGAGCGCCCATTCCATAAATCTTCTTTCTTTCCTTTTTTGCCTTGTCGAGATATGCAAGATTGTCCTCTTTCATTTTCTTTATGCGCTTTGAAAATTCAAGATAAGTTGAAAACTCATTGCTTTTTTCAACGTTCTCAGCCCGGCGCATTTCTTGTAAACGTAAGGATGGCTCTCTTTTACCTTTATGGGTAACAAAACCAATTATCGAGCCTCCATGTATTGGCGATAGATAAGCATCAAACATGGAAAGCCCATGCCTGTTTAATAAAAATTCGATAGTCTTTAAATTATAGTATAGTAAATGCTCATGGTAAATCTGGTCAAAAGCTAAATTTTCTACTATCCTTTTCATGTAAAGGAATTGAACTATAAAAACTCCATCATCTCTCAATGCCTCTTTGATACCTTCAGTGACGGAATGTAACTCTTCAAGGTGAAAAAACACACCAGCAGCATTAATAACATCAAATCTTCGATAAAGACGCTTAACTGTGTCCAGATTAAAGAATTCATTCAGAGTGTTAATGCCCGCATCATTGGCTATTTTAGCTATGGTCTTTGATGACTCAACTCCTAACACATCATACCCTAAAGCCTTATAATGTTTAAGTTGAGTGCCATCATTTGACCCAATATCTAATACCGATTTGTATTTTACTCCCTTTAAAAATCTTTCATCAACTTCTTCGGCTACTTTTCTGAAGTGTTCATTTAAGGTTCTTGTTATCCCTGATAAATATGTATGGTCAGAAAACATAATCTCTTTTTTTACTGTATAGTCAAGTTGTGCAGTTGAGCAATCATGGCAGAACACCACCCTCAGAGGATAAAAGAGCTCTTTCCCGACCTCTTCTTTCTTTAAAAAGTGATTAGCCCAAGGCTGGAAGCCAAGGTCAATAGCAAGTTCTAAATTTGTTGAGTCACAAACACGACACTGCATAATTTATTTTCAACCTCAATCCGGCAAGTAACTGCCGTTTTTTCTTTCGCAGCCCTGCCGGCATTCAGAAAGCACCAGTTCAGTTCTTAAATGCTAGCGCATCCCAGGCCGGATAGCACTGTAATGGAGACAGTGGCAACGCCTACCCGCAAAAACGGTAAAGCAACCCGGCCCCCTCTTGGGGGAGCAAAAACGCCGTCTGTTTTACTTGTCAGGAGCAGGCCCGGTCAGGCCTGCAGCACATTCAGCCAGGCCTTGATCCCGATGAACTCCCGCAGTTTGGCCTTGATATGGCCGATGACCTGCTCCAACCAGCGGTTCGCCGCCATCCTGATGTGCCGGTAAGCGGCCGTTGTCGACGATGTTGGCCGGTACGTTGACGACGAGTCTTCTGATGGTGGACACTTCGGCGCGCGCCGCATTTTCGGGCAGCAGGGCCTGCCGGAACCAGTTCAGCAGGTTGTAGGCCAGGATCTTGATCCATATGAAGGCCCTGTTCTTCACCATCGCGTGCTGGCTGTTCTGGTCAAGGCCAAGACCGGTCTTCAGCTCGTCGATCTTGTTCTCCACATTGGCGCGCTTGTTGTACCAGCGCCAGACCTCTTCCGGAGGCATATCGTCCAGGTTGGTCACTATTGCCTCGTGATCATACAGGTCGTGGAATTGCGGGGTTTCCTGGCCGGGGCACCCGCCGAAAGCGGGTCGGCATTCGGTCCTGACCTTCTCCCGGACGAAGACGAACCGCTCACGAGCCGTTCCCAACTGGGCAGAGGTACCCGAGCCGGCAGTTCGGCTACGGCATAGGTGTCGTCCAACGGGCGCCAGAGTTCTTCGCGGTTAAGGTGGTTGATTATTTTACGGACGCTGCTGTTCAGCGGCGCTTTGCACACATAGTACAGGTTTTGATCCTCCAGGTAGTTGAAGTTCTTCTCGTCAAAGAATCCTTTGTCCAGGCGGATGCCGACGACCGTTATCCGGGTACTGATCCGGGACAGGGTATCCTGGAGAAAATCCATAAATTGCCCGTTGCTGGCCGACCCGCCTTCGGCGGGTACCCCGCCGTCATACAGTTGGGCATTGACGAGTTCGGTGGTGCCGGCGATGAAGGCCGCCTTGGCCTTGTGGGACGGACGCCTGCGGTAGCGGTTGTAGCCCGCCTCGGCGCCTTCCTGATTTCCGAACAAGGTGATCACGGTGTCGTCAATGTCCAGCCACACCTCCCGGGGCGGTTCGGTCCGGGCCTTGAGTTCCAAGAGGGCCTGGTTTATCCGGGGCATTGCTTCCACCTCGTCCGGACCGGGGCACCCACCGCAGGTGGGTCGGCCCCAGTAAATGGCGGAAGGTCCGTTCATCCGGTGCCCGATCCACTCCCTTGAGAAGCTTGTAGCCCGGGTCCGTCTTAAGGATTCATGTGCTCCAAGCGGGAGAGTCCGAAAACCTGCGCGTCGGTTGGCAGTATCGACCAGTTGGGCGACGGTGTAGCGACAATTATGGTGCCGGTACACCCGCAGGTGTTCGTGCACCAACTGCACAAAACCGACGACCTGCTTGAATGCCTCCAGTACACCGAACCCGCCGAAGGCGGTGATGGTTTGGTTGTCAAAGGCCACGGGCAAATCCGTTTTCCGGGCCAGTTTCTCCAGCCGCGCCAGTTCCCTGGCCTGGCGGCGCTCCATGGCCCGTCTTTGCTGGCGGCTCCAAGAAAGGGATTGCTCTTCGGCAAGGTCATGTGATATCATGGCGTCGGGAACATCCTCCTCCGATTTTGGTGTTTGCTGTTAAAGTACCAATTCTCGCTGAGGAGTGATGTTCCTCCTTATTTTGCTAAATTTTTTGCACGAAATTACGGCTGTAAGGCCCACCATTACCGGATTCTTCGGTTTTACTTGCCGGATTCATGTTTAACACAGAATTGAGCACTTCATAATGCCAGGCTAATGAGTATTTTCCACTTATAGTTGTGAGGGCATTCAGCATAAGTTGAGACTGCAGTGCATCGTTATCCAGCATTTTCACGAGGGACTCTGCAAACTGCTTCGGGTCATCCTCAATCCAGATATCAAACCTGTCCTTTACCTCAAGACCTCGCACACCTACGGTGGTGCTTAAGACCGGACAGCCATAGTTCATAGCCTCTAAGGTCTTTACACTTACACCTGTTCCTGAAAGAAGGGGTACAATAACAATTTTGACTCTGCCGTAGAAATCATTCAGGTCATTTATGCTATCTAAAAACTCAATACCCCTTTCACTGGCAAGTATCCCTCTGGCTACATTAGAGATAGGTCCTGCTATCAGGCATCTGAAGTCTTGCCTCCTTTCTCTTATATGAGGAATGATAGAGTTTCCAAAAAATTCAATTGCCTCAACATTGAAAAGTCCTGAGCTTCCAATAAACCCAAAATCATATTGCTTGTTAGTATTCTGATAAGAGACGCCCTCTTTTTTGGGTATCACAAGAAGAGGTAGATATCTTACTTTTTTAGAGAGAGCCTGAATATTCCTCAGCTCTTCAACCTCAGAAACTGAAGTAACAAGCACTTTATCAAATACACTGAGAATGTTTATCTCTTCCTCATAGGCTTTTTTGTAATTAAAAGTGAGAGTCCAGAATTTTTCAAGCAGGAAGTTAGCATATATTCCACCTATAAATTCTTTAATTGGTTTACGCATGAGGATTTTTTTTGCAATATGGAAGTGGCTAGCATGGATATCATGGATATCTATTATCTTTAGCCCTCTGAAGTTTTTTAGATTTTCAAGCCCCATAGAATTTGCAGTCCAAGGCTTATTAACGATAATGGCAAAGTCTGAGACTGAATTATTAGTGATGTAACTTTGTATCTGTCCGAATTGCTTTTTATAAAAAAATCTCTCTATCATACTGTATAGGCGGTTTCTGCCCATCAATATATTGGCAAGCCGCATAAAAGCCCGTTTAACGAAATGCTTTATGGGGCTTGAATAAGTGTCGATAATCAGATAGTCTCTAACATATTTTTTTATTAATTGTAGCGACTCAGAATCCCATCTGCCTCTCTGCGAATTAAATGATAAAAAGTAGACCTCATATCCGAATTTGTTAAGATATTGAAGCCACACATAATATCTTTGTGATGAGCCGTCTCTGATGGGGAAAAAAGAGCCATCAACCACAAACAATATTCTTTTATGCTCTGATGTCATGCCTTCGGTAAACATTCAGTAAACCCGCTTCCCTTGGGCTGCTCGTCCTGAGATTCGCACTGCCGAGCCATCCCAAAAAACCTTGCAAAAACTTTGCTTTCAGGGCTGGACACAGTGCAATTTTACTGGTAAACTCTCAGTATGAGCAGACCAGCAATCACGGCACAGACACCTGAAAACCCTTTCGGCACGACTGGGTTGTGTTCCTTTCCGCACTGCCCGTTCATTGAGCAGCTCAGGCGTGAAAATGACCTCCTGATCCAGAAACAAGAACGCTTGCAAGAAAAGATCGCTGCTCAAGAAGCGGCAGTCTCAAAATTGCAAGACATGCTTTTCAGCCGCTCCTCCGAGAAAGCCCCCCGGGCGAAGCAGACTGAGCAAGAGGCCCAAACCGGGACCGACTGCGAAACCAAAAACCTGACCTGCCTGGAACCCTGGGCCGACGCCTGGGTGGCACGCATTGCCAATATCTTATCGTTTGAACGAGGCCCGGCTGGCAGCCGATGATCAGGAGTGCTTCCTGCGGGCTCAGACGGATCTGGAACAAGCATTGAACGAGATGGCCCGTACGCGCGAGGCCGAGTTGCAACAGCCGGACCTGCACTGGACGGGAGCGCCAGGCATTGGAAAGCGCCCGCACCCACTGGGCCGGACCCGCTTTCGGCGGGTACCCCGACCGTTTTCGTGGACCACCCCCAGGTGCCCATGGACAACAATCTGGCCGAACGGATGCTGCGGCCCGTGGCCTTGGGGCGGAAGAATTCCAACGGTACCTTCTCGGAATGGGGCGGTCAGTTCATGGCCATGTGCATGTCCATTCTGCGGACGGTGGCAGAACACGGTCTGGACCCTTGCGCCTATCTCCGCCACTACCTGGACGCATGCGCCGCAAACGGCGGCCCGCCGGCCGATCTGGAACGTTTCCTGCCCTGGAACGTGCTCAAAGAAAACCTGGAAAAACATGCTTTGCGCCGGAGGGATGGTTTGTGACCGAACAGGATTTCCCCAAAGTGATCTGCGGCCGGAGGTTTACCCGGGCCGATCTGGATTTGATCCGGCGGATCATCGCCGCCGATCCGGCCTCCTGGCGCACCAAGATTTCCCGGGAGGTCTGTGCGGCGCTGGGTTGGTTCAAGCCCGACGGCGGCCTCAAGGACATGAGTTGCCGGGTGGCTTTGCTGCGCTTGCACCGCGCCGGTCTGATCCAGTTGCCCGCTCCCCGGAACGGTGCTTCGACCTCCCGCACCCCTCGCCGCACACCGGAGGGCGAACCCCGGAAACTTATCGTGCAACCGGTACAGCAGCTCTTGCCGCTGACCCTGCAACGGGTGACCCGGAAGGAGTCCCCCCTGTGGAACGAACTGGTGGACCGGTACCATTACCTTGGTTACAAGCACTTGACGGGGGCCCAACTCCGCTATCTGGTCCACTCTCCCGCCGGGCTGCTGGCCGCCCTGGGCTTCTCCGCCGCCGCCTGGAAGGTCCAGCCCCGGGATGCCTGGATCGGCTGGTCGGCCGAACAGCGGGTGGCCAATTTGCATTTGGTGGTGAATAACTCCCGCTTTTTGATTCTTCCCTGGGTGCAGTCCAAAAACCTGGCTTCCAAGATCCTGGCCGCTTGCGCCCGCCGGTTGCCGGCGGATTGGTTGGCGGTTTACGGATACCGGCCGGTATTGCTGGAGACCTTTGTGGAAAAGGATCGCTTCCACGGCACCTGCTACAAAGCGGCCAATTGGGTACACGTGGGGACTACACAAGGCCGGGGGAAACTGGACCGCTACAAGGAGCGCAAATTGCCGGTGAAAGACATTTATCTCTACCCCCTGGCACCAGACTTTCGTCAGTCCCTTGCCGGATCCATCCCGCCATCCTTGTGACAAATGGCTTGGACGCCTTCAATTCCGGTCCTTCAACGTGCTACAATACCGATAGCACCCAACCCTGCGGATTTATGCTCGCATGGATTTGAACGGGTTCACTGATTATTTACTGCCTTCGTAAAGCCAATAGCCTGTCAATATAAGTTCTGGCGTTATAAAACTTTTTCCACTCCATTGAAGCTTCTTTTGCCTTGATGGAGAAGTCTTTCTTGTTATTTAAGAACACCTCTATCGCATTTTTGAGTTCTTGTGCATTATATCCATTGAAAGTTACTCCACAATTATTATATTTTTTGATTTGCAGCTCCATCCATGTATCGGCAGTGGTAATTACAGGTTTTCCAAAGGCGAGTGCTTCTGCAAATATTCCAGAGGTTCTCCCGTAATATGTGCTTTGGCAGTAAGGCAGTAGCACTGCATCTGCCTCTGAAAGTAGTTTGTAATATTCCTCTGTTTCAAGAGGCCCATCCACAACCACAACAGTCTCCCCAATGGTAGAAAGCTCTGCTTTTGTCTTGAGAACTGCCTTTGAGGGATTTTCAGAGACATTTGACTGTATAACGAACCTGATATCCTTCCTCTCACCCAAAATGCCCCTTATTGCCTCGGGCAGAAGACAGTAGCCCTTTTCCTCTCTCGCATCACCGAGATATATAAAGCTGGTCATTTTTCCAGAATGTTTAGAGTTTCCGTTGTGTGGGAGATGAGGGATAGGAAGGACTGAAACCTTTACGCCTGAGAGTTCCTCGTATTCCTCTGCCAGGATATCGCTATCTGCAGCAAGCACAATGTTGTACTTCATTAAATAATTTGAAAATAATTTAAATATAAACTTATATAGGTACCGACTCCTGCGCCACACTTTTTGCGGTCTGAACACAATGTTTGTGTATCGTAATAGCAAAACAACAAATGGCTGATTCTCAACTGGAAGACTTTTATACCAAATAAATAATCCGAGCAGTTGATTATAGCTAAGCGTATGAAACAGCGCTATATCTGATTTTGAAAACGATTTCGGGTCGATTTTTCTTAAGTCCTTCCAGAAAAACAGATTGCCCAAAAAAAAGTTTATAGTCTGGCCAACTTTTGGAATTCTGCTTACAGAGTAATGAATATCATGGGAAAAATTAGGCATGCCAGATAGAGACTCCCTGATATCTCTTTTTGCCTTTTGATGGCAGTACACTTTTGCCTGAAAACCCATAGAAGTCCATTCATCGTAAATGGACTTGTCATACTCATAGTGATGCCCTCTTTTGTCTCTGAGGGTGTTGTCAAAGATGTGAAGGGTCATGGCTTTGCAGTGGCAATCATGCTCCATCCTTTAGCCCCAAGAAGTGTGTAATAAAAGGCAAAAATTCTGCTAAGTAAAGCACGACTAACAAAAATAGCAACAGGAGTTGTTTCTGGTTCTTTGGAATGCTTCCTGAGCGGTCTTAACACCGCTCTACCTAAAAAACTAATGATAGCAGGATACGCAGGATATGGTGTTTCTGAGGCTGGAACAGGATATTCTTTTATTTCTATTTCTCTATATCCTGCTTTTTTAAGGGCATATTCCAAGCTTCTCTTTGACCATCTTGTAAAATGGTATGGTGGGTAATCACAGGGGTCATCTATTTTCTTAAAACGGCTTACCCTGTTTGGGCTTGGGACAGTGACAAGTAAAATGGCTGAACTAAACTTCTCCTTTACTGCTTTAAGAAACTGCAGTGGCTCATCTAAGTGTTCCAGCACCTCTGATGCAATAACAAGATGTGGCATATTCCATGTTTTGGGGTAATCACTAAAATCACCGTTGTAAACATCATAACCCAAGGATAGTAATCCTTTCACTAACTGCTCAACTATCTCTATTCCATACATCTTATAACCTTTCTCTTTTAGTTTCTTTAAGGTAAATCCACTCCCACAACCAATATCTAAAATAGTAGAGCCTGATGGAATAATTTTTGGGACGAGTTTTACTATTTCCTTAAGATAAGAATAGTTGCAGTATTTTTCCTCTCCTTTTTTTGAGCTGTGAATTTCTTTAAGATTTGCTAACCATATGCTGTAGTCAAAGGGCGTATCAGTTCTGAAATAATCCTGCTCGTATTGCTCCCTTGTATAATCCCTTGGAATATAAAAGTATAAATCGCACTCTGTGCACGAATAGAGTTTATATTTATTTTTGTATTGCGCCAAAAATTTATTTTTACTGCTATCACATACCGGACACTGTTGTACTACCAATTTAACTTACCTCCTTACTGTTTAGGTATAACATTTTCATTACTTCGCTGTATATTATATGGCACCATGGAATGAGAATTAAGAGCATTATTCCAGCAAATCCGACAACAACACCATTTATTCCAAATAGCTTACCAAGAAGTAAATTAGAAAGAATAACTAAAAAAGCACATATCACAGCTACAGTAACAAAAGGTTCCTGTTTCTGAAAACGAACAGCGGTCGTCTCAACATTAGGAAGTTGCATTGCTATAAGCGTAAATAATAAAATCCCAACAGAAAACAATTCTGCAAGTCGTTTAGCCTGTGGCATATCATAGAAATAAAGTAAACTAATAATTAAAAAAGCAACAATAGAAAAAATTATGGAAGCTGCGAGGCTTCTTAAGTAAGTATGTTTTACTAATGATTTCAGTACAGGTATATCTTTTTTAGCACCTAAAATCCCCATTTTGGGTGCGACAGCACTAACCCAAGACTGTGCAATTGCATTCAGTCCGTTATATATTTGCATTGTTGCTCCCATCTGACCCGCAACAATTGGGCCATGAAGCTGAAACATGATCGGAACAAATGATTGAAACATAAAAAAACCCGACAGCCAGCTGACACCAATACGCCATTGTTGAGGCCAAAATTCTTTTTTCCATGAAATGCGATATGGATCTTTGTTTATTTTTAAAATTTTATAAAAAGGAATAAAAGTTTTGCTAAGCAGAAGAAAACTAACTACTGCAGATGTTCCACTCATAATTGCTGCTGTATATAAGTTAGCCCCTGAATAGATCGCCGCCCACCCTGCTACTGAAGAGAAAATACTTGACTTTAAATAAATTTGTTGACTCACATCTATACGGTTAGAACCTTCGAGACAACAACGCATAGGCAATAAAATAATAGAGAGTGAAACTGCGGCACATAAGAGCCACCAAGGCATTTGAATATCAATATCTGCTTTGTGTTGCAATAAAAAGAGATATCCTCCGGTCCCGATAATAGCCAAGAAAAGGAGTGATAGCGCAAGATACCACTTGATACCCAAATTCACAAGTGAGGCAAGGCGGGCAAGCGCCTTGGGGTCTCCCTCTATTCTATTATGAGTGCTTAATTTTAGATGTGCCCATTCATGACTGATAAACTGAACCATTACCAAACCAAATCCAAGTTCAAGGAAGATCTGTAAGAAAAGCAGACTCATGAAGGTATAATGATAACCTTGAATCTCTGGTAAAAACTTAGTAATTATAAGCCAAAGTGTTATAGGGAAAGAAATCACTCCCCATGTTCTATAAAGAAGTGAATAAAATACAGCACGGTCAATACCCCATATATTTTTAATCTTAATTAAAAGGGCAATTAAACTTTTGTTATAAATGGCAGATTCGAGGAATTTAAACATTAGCAAACTGATTTGCCTGAATTATTTTGTAGCCTTTTAATAATTCCTTTATTCCATCATCGAGGCTGTATTCTGGCTTCCAACCCAGAGATTCGATTTTCTTATTACTTACGATATAGTCCCGTTTGTCAGGATCTTCACCAATTAGTGCTGAATGTATATATAAATCAGGCACATACTCCTTTATCTTTTCACTAAGCTGTCGTTTTGTGAGATTTGCACTGCTGAGCCCTACATTGAAGGGTTGTCCCCTCATCTTATCATAGTTTTCTAATCCAAAAAGAAATGCCTTAGCTATATCACGGATATGAATAAAGTTCCTTCTAAAATGTTCCTCGAACAGGACAATAAATTTATCTTTAAAGGCCCGATAGGTAAAATCGTTGACGAGTAAATCCATCCTCATCCTCGGACTCACACCAAAGACGGTAGCCAGCCTGAACGTAATTGCGTTGCCCTTCTCCAAGAGTGCTTTCTCGACTTCAACCTTTGTCTTCCCATATTCTGAAATAGGGCGCAAAGGCGATTCTTCCGTACAGAACGTATCTTTTTCACCCACACCATAACCGCTGTTTGTGGTTGGAAAAATCACCCACTGAGAAGGTGACAACTGCTCAATCATCATCATCGAGGCTTCGTAATTTACCAATCTTGTTAATGAAGGATTCATCTTGCATGCCGGCGCTCCCACGATAGCTGCAAGAGGAATAATAATGTCGTATTTCGGAAGAAGTGACGACACCAGACTTTTGTCGCAGATGTCGCCCTTTATGAATTCAAAATTGCGATTTGCACAGCATTCGAGAAGCGGATACTGTCCGTACATTAAGGAGTCCAAGACAGTCACCCTATAACCTTCTTGCAATAAAGCCGGGACAAGAATCGAGCCGATATAACCGGCTCCACCAGTAACAAGAATATTTTGACCTCGCATCAGCACACCTCCTTCAAGTATTCTTCCGCGATTTTAAACGTCTCAGGGAAGGGAGACCAACAGGCGCAAGAACCTTGGGCACATCGCTCACTACCTCGCGCAATCTCGTACCAAGACCGTCGGCCAGAATTATTGCATCCACTTTTTCCATGCCTTAATATGTCAGATAGATGATTTTAGATCCTTCATTTTCAAACCTAAAATGTACTTCCAACAGATCACTTAACGCCGCTCTTACCGATTTGTGCCTGGTCCTATCAGCCAAAAAAAAGAGAAATCCGCCGCCTCCCGCTCCCGCCAATTTGCCACCGTATGCCCCTGCGCCTATTGCCTTGGTGTAGGCTTCGTCGATGAAAGAGGTTGTTATCTGTCGGGAGAGACATTTTTTCAATGACCAGCTTTCATTCAGCAATTCGCCCAATTGTCTCACCATCTCTTCTGGGCTCTCTGCAGAAATTATTCTTTCAGCATCGAAGACCATTTGACACATTCTCTCAAGATAGTCATCTTTGCTGCATGTCTTGGTGTTCTCTATTTGTTCCTTCAGTATCTCGTTCGCGTAACGGGTCAATCCTGTGTAAAAGACCAACAAGGAATCGTTCAAGAAATCGTACTTTTCCTTCGAAATGACGACGGGTCGAACGGATATTCCCGCGTCATCAAACTGAATTATATTCAAGCCTCCATACGTTGCATGCACCTGATCCTGACATCCAACATTTTCCTTTATCAGTTGCTGTTCAATATAGATTGCTCCTTCGGCGAGTTGTTGCTTCGAAACTCTTTTGCCCTCTAGGGCATACAAGGCGTTTAGGAAACCGACGGTAAATGATGATGACGAGCCGAGACCTGTTTTAGCAGGAAGGTCAGCGAATATATGAATATCCAGATTGCCGTTCATTTTCATAAATTTCAACGTCTCTCTCACGCTTGGATGAACGATATCCTCAACATTATTCACAAGTTCGGCCTTCGAATAACCGACTCGGATCTTATACTCAAAAAAATCGCTTAATTTATTAACGCTTATGTAAATATATTTATCAATCGTCGTTCCAAGAACGGCACCGCCTTTTCTCATAAAGTATTCTCTGTAGTCGGTCCCTCCGCCGAAAAAACTCAGTCTTACAGGTGTTCGTGATATAATCACTATTATACCTCTTTTAGAATATGTTTTACCGCGCTCAAAATGTCGCTTTCAACATAAGTAGCTCTTGAAGTGTGAACCGTTTATATATGTTACAACATGTTGGGCAAAAGCCAGTGAAGACGTGAAAGCGGGTGATATCGTATTGAGAATATGCACTGAATCATTGTTCTTAAGCAGAACATAATCCAGGATCAGTTCATTCTTGGTCTTGTCGAACAACTGCGGCCGAATACCCACTGTGGGATACGACTCAACCTGGAAGTACTTCAGACTGGGAACCAACCGCCTTGCTTCCCGGTACATCAAATAGGAATTATATTTTCCGACCTCCCGCATCGCCAACCGGAGATAGTTCTTGTCGGTGAACAGCTTTTTCCCAGTGCAATAGATAGACTCCTTAAGTTCTTGATACCTGATGTTATCGATCAACCCATAGTTTTCCCGGCTCAAAGCCAGGATGGCCGTCGGTCCGATTTTAACGACTCCCTGGGGCGTCCGGGTGAAGTGCACCCCTAAAAAAGGAAACCGGAGATCCGGAACGGGATAAATGTTGGAACGCACCAAATGGTTGGATTCATCTTTCAGTCGCAGGTAAACACCCTTATAAGGAACCATGGTGTACGTTAACCCGATGCCGCACATCTGCGCGATGCGATCCGCATAAGCACCGGCCGCGTTCACCAGATAACCATAGCCCAACCGCCCGTTGGATGTGAGCGCCTCCTTGAAATTCCTGTTCAAGGACTGCAACGCCACGCCAGTCTTGATAATGATGCCCAGCGCTCCGGCATCTTCCACCATCTTGTGCAGCACTTCTCTTGGATTGATCACAACCGTATTCGGAGAATACAAGGCTTTATGAACGGTACGTGCATAGGGTTCAATCTCCCGGAGCTCCTCTTCACCGATGAGCGTTACCTCCGCCCCACTGGCCCTGGCTCTTTGCTCCAGTTCCAGAAGGGTTGTTACCTCTTTTTCATCTCTGGTAACAATTACTTTCCCTTTTACCATCCCAAGGCCTTTTTCGGCACAGAAGTTTCTCATCAGCTCATTCCCACTCACACAGAGCCGGGCCTTAAGGGTTCCGGGCTTGTAATAAATACCGGCATGCAAAACGCCGCTGTTTCTGCCGCTGGCATGGGCCGCCAGTTGACTTTCCTTGTCAAGCACGCACACACTGCCACCGAAAGCTTTCTTAACCTCGATCGCCGTTGCTAGGCCGATGATGCCGCATCCGACAACCAAGAAATCATAGCCCATCGGCTGTTCCTCCCAACATTCATAATTCAGGAAAGATGGCCCTTCTCCTTCAGATAGGCACCCAAGGCCTCTTCCCAGGGACGCACCGACAACCCATTCAATTTTGAACTCATAAGGGCTGAATTGGACGGGCGCTTTGCCTTCTGGGCAAATTCTGTACTGCTTATGGGAGAAAGGTCCACTTTTAGTCCCATCAGGCGGAAAATAGCGGCGGCGAATTCGTACCAGGAACATTGCCCCGTATTGGTGACGTGATAGACACCATAAGGACGTTGTTCGGCAATGACGGTCCGGATGAGATCGGCGGCGTCCCGGGTATAGGTCGGAGACATTCGGATATCATCGATCACCCGCAATGGATCGCCGGCCCGTGCCTTCTTAATCATTGTCTCCACGCGGAATTTCCACAACCTTCCCGAACATTTCAGAAGAGCAGGCCTGATAGAACCTCACATCGTGCTTGGTCCGGTCCCTATAATCTCGGGTCGCTTCAAGGAGGCGCAGGGTCCCAAGCGCAACCACATCCGCGGTATACTCAGGCTGGTCAAAGGATACCTTTACGTGGGACTGAGCGCCCAGGTTGTAAACCTCATCGGGTTGGACCTTTTCAATTATACGGCGAAGTCCTGTGCCGTCCGACAGGTCGCCGTAATGAAGAAAAAGTCTTGTCCCGGGCTTATGCGGGTCTTGGTATAAGTGCTCAATTCTGTCGGTATTAAAGGAGGAAGATCTTCTTATTATGCCGTGAACTTCATACCCCTTCTCCAATAGCAGCTCGGCAAGGTATGAGCCATCCTGCCCGGTAATACCTGTGATTAACGCCTTTTTCATGACAATATCTTTTGATGACAGGATGGGAAGTTTGGCCATTAT
The DNA here is from genome assembly GCA_040757205.1 of Bacillota bacterium. Classification (NCBI taxonomy): domain Bacteria; kingdom Bacillati; phylum Bacillota; species Bacillota bacterium. Next base: position 209,865 of record JBFLXL010000003.1, on the reverse strand, counting down.
AGCGTAACCTCTGCGCGAGAAATAAACTTTTCTTTAGTGGTAAGACTTTCCTCAATATCTTCCACTAACCCAAGTATTTTAGCATTTTCAAGATACAGCTCCACAGCCTCTTTCAAATTTTCCACCGCCTCGGAGATGGTGTCGCCGGCACTCGCAACTCCCAACTCAGGGCACTTCGAGACATAACCTTCCGTCTCTTTCCAAACAACCATCGTGTAATCAAGGACCTTCATCAAGGTGCCTCCTTTCGATGGAGCTTCCGCCGCGCCATTATATATAATACCGCTTACCTTGCTTTCCTCGCTCGCCATTATTTCCCCCGCGAGGGGCACGGCTCCGCCGGGGAAGATCCCTTTTTCTGGCAACAGTGATCCCCCGGGGGCGGTTTATGTCTTGGCGCTTATGCATGCACTTGAGTTGACTCAATAAACCCGGGCCTTTTACCCGCGCTGAAAACCGGGCCCGCCTAGCCGCCCGCGCAAATGCCCAGGCGGTCCAGGTCGACGGCGTCGACCTCGACGGCCGTCTGCCGCTGTATGAGTTCCAGCAGCACCCGCACCCGGCCCCGCCCGGTCACGGGCTTTTCCACCACGCCTAAAAGGCCCGCAAACGGGCCGTGCCGCACCGCCACCCGGCTGCCGGTCGGAAACTCGGCCTGCGGCTTCGGCGGCTCGTGGCCCCGGGGGGCGACCCGCAGGTGGATGAGGGTGACGGCCTCGTCGGGCACCGGCACCGGGGTGTCCCCGGCGCAGAGCAAGCGCCTGACTCCCGGCGTCCGGTTCACCCGCCGGACGTTTACCGGTTCCGGGACCAGCCGCACAAAGAGATACCCCGGAAAGAGGGGTTCCCACAGGCTGAGCTTGGAGGCGCCCCGCTTGCGGACCACCGTGATCTTGGGCAGGAAAACCTCCCAGCCCTTGGCCTCCAACTGCCGGGCGGCGAAGTCCTCTTTTTGGGGGTTGGTGTTGACCGCATACCACCGCAACGCGAATGGCGCCTCCCTATACGGTTTCCAGGATGTTGACGATGGGCACGCAGGGCGGCCGGCGGCGCCGCCACCCGGTAGTCGAGGCCGAGCCGATCGGCGGCGATTTTCAGCGTTCGCTGGGCATTAATTAGGCCAATCAATCGTTCGTTCCGTTCGATCTATGACCAACTGTAGCTGATTCTGGAAGGCTTGTCAACGGGTGGTGATGGCTGATCCGGCTGTTTTCGGAGGTACAAAATAAATAGCGGTCGACGTATAGCTGGTTTTGCTCTCCGGGACTTAAGGACCGATTTGGTCTCGGACGGCCCGCGCAAAGAGTCGCAGGTCATCAAGGTCTTTGCGTAGAATAGCCAAGATTACGTGCGGATCGATCTTTTCGTAATCATGGACGATTACATTGCGAAACTGCGCCATTTGCTTGAACTTGCTCAGTTTTTCTTGCGGTAGAATTCCAGCCTCGGTCAGGATCACCATGATGTCTTTGTAATCTTCCGGTGTGCGCAGGTTCAGGCTGACGATGAGGTGCTTTCCAATGTCCAGGCAACTCTCCACGGCTTTTTGCAGTGTGCGCTCCAGGTGATTGCGCAGCATCTTGTTGGCTTCCCAGTCCGCCGCAGAGATATGCCGCTGCTCCTCCAGGTCGGTGATATACTCAACCAGTCGATCCGTTTTCCGCTGGATGAAGTCACGATCAACCATGCTTACAACCTTCCCAATTTCGCCGCGGTGCAGAATTGGCGTACGGGTTGAAAATCAAGGTACTCACCGATGGCGGCTGCTTCAAGCTTGACGCGGCGTAGTGGATCCTTATCGACGACCACCCGGCCGTGTTTTCGGATCTGGTACCGCAGCAGCACCGGGGCCGTTTCAAAATCGACCACTTGCACGTTTTTGTGCACCAGGTCTCCGAGCGCCATTTCCAACTCAAGACGCCGGTCAAACCGGGCCGGCTTATCCCCCGCTTCGGGGGCAAAGATCACGGCAACGTCAACGTCACTTTGAGCCCACATGCGCCCCCGAGCGACCGAACCAAAGACATAGGCCACAGCCACGTCCGGCTGTGTTGCCAAATATTCCTTGGTGGTGATTATGATCTCTTCCGGGGTCACCGTTTTCACCTCACGAACGGATACTGGCGGTACGGTTTCCTTTACGGTTTCCAGGATGTTGACGGTGGGCACGCAGGGCGGCCGGCGGCGCCGCCACCCGGTAGTCGAGGCCGAGCCGATCAGCGGCGATTTTCAGCGTTCGCTGGGCATTAATTAGGCCAATCAATCGTTCGTTCCGTTCGATCTATGACCAACTGTAGCTGATTCTGGAAGGCTTGTCAACGGGTGGGTGGTTTTGGAGGTGCCGCCGGCGGACATAAAAACCCGGCAGGCGGAGTGACCCACCTGCCGGGGAACAATGGCCGGTTTCCAGTTACCGGTTTCCGGTTTAGGTGCCGTTACGGGCTGCCCGCGTCTGCCGACATGCGCTTGAGCATCACGATGGCTTCGGCCCGGGTCGCGTTCTCCCGCGGGGCGAACGCGTTGTCGGCTCGGCCGCGGACGATGTCCTGGTCGGCCGCGACTGCCGCCGCGGTCCGGGCCCAGGGGCTGATGCGGGCCTGATCGCCGAACCGCGCCAGGATGGCTTCCACCTCGGCGGCGTCAAGCTTGACGTCCTTGCCCTGATGGGCCAGTCCGCGCGTAACCATCGCCGCCAGTTCCTGGCGGGTGATGTTGGCGTTCGGTGCAAAGCCGCCGTCCGGGTAGCCGCCCACCAGGCCGGCCGCCGCCGCCGTTTCCACCGCGCCCGCGTACCAGGCTTGAGCCGCCACGTCCGTAAATCTGCCGCCCTTAGCCGCCTGCTCGGTGATGCCGAGGGTGCGGATCAGCAGGGCCGCAAACTGCGCCCGGGTGACGTTCTGGTTCGGTGCGAAGGTGGTCGCCGTCATGCCGCCCGCGATGCCCTTGGCCGCCATCAGGTTGATGTCGTGCTCGGCCCAGTGCCCGCCGATGTCCGTAAACTGCGGCGGGGTGAACACGCGGACCATGGCGGCGTACAGGCTCAGAGAGCTTCGCGGCGCCGAAACGGTCCTGTTTTGCCTGTCAACCGTGGAGCCGGGCAGGGCCTCCCATCTCCCGGCGATCTCGCCGTACCGGAACAAACCGAGGTCGGCCTCGCGCGCGCCCGCCAGCTTCGCCGGGTCGTACGGCACGGTCAGCGTGACCGGCCGGTCGAAGTTCCGGATGGCGCCCTTGCGCTCCCGGTCGGCGAAGGCTTCGATGTTGAAGCGGTAGACCTCGCCGGCGAGACGGTGCGCCGCAGGGGACGGGGCGGGGGACTCGTCCTTGGTCACGCCCAAGTGCAGCGTGACATTTTGCCCCAGGAAGGCGCCGAGATCAAGCGCGCCCGGCGGAATCGCCAGCTTGGCGCCGCCGATGTCCACCACGGCGGGCCGGTCGGCGACCAGCACCCTGGCCAGGAGGTCGGCCGGAACGGCGACGGTGCCCTGGGTGGCGACGGCCACCGGAATGCTGAAATTAACCTCCCTGACCGCCGGATCGGCCAGCATTCTCTCGACCTTGACCGCGTCAACCGTCAAGGTGCCCATGCCCTCCCTGACCTCAACGGTGCCGGTGGCCGCTTCGTGCTTCACCGGAGCCGGAGGAGGAGGGCCCGGACCGGGGGCGGGTTGGGGTGGCGGCGCCTCAATGGTGAGAGCAATGGATTTGGGCTCTTTACCGGATTCGTAGACCACCAGCGAGACTCCGAGAGGCAGTAGGTTCGTGAAGCTGTACGTCCAGGCGTAAACAAACTGATAGCCCGCCTCGTAGACCGTACTGTGGACCCCGGAGGCGTAAACCGTCTCGAGCACCCGCTCCCCATCGCGGATCACAAACCAGATGTTGCCGAAGTCGGCCGGAGTCAACGGTGTAATCCGAATGGTCAGGGTGACGCTCGTTTGGGCTTCGTTGGTTTGAAGGGTGGCGCCAGCCGCCTGGGGTAGATTGTTTTTGTCCAGAACGGTGATGTCGCGAGTCTGCGGCGCTTGGCCGCCCGCCGGAGTAAAGCTTCCCAGGGTGAGCGTGGCCAGAAAGGCGAGGAACACCACCAGGGCGATGTTGCCCAGCAGTGTCCGGTTCGCATATAATTTGCCCATTACCTTTTTCACCTCCTTCCCTGGCAGGATAGGAAGCGTGAGCACGTTGCCCCACTTAGGGTAAATTGTACCATGGCTCGTCAACTAAGTATACCGATTCATCACGCGTCAGGATTATTTTTGCGGATTAGTCGTCCCGTAAGTCCTAGACTAGGCTCCCACTTCGTACTCGGTGACCTCGCGCGCCACGTGTAACCGTCCTATCCCGTAGCTTCTTGAATTACCACATACTCGACCCGAGCTGACGGTGCCGGCAAGGATAGGCCGTCCTCTTTGAGACCGATCAGGTGCATTTTCAGAGCTTCCTTATATTCGGCTAAAGTTTCTTCGGGTGTTTTCCCGGTAGCAATACAACCCGGCACATCAGGCGAATAGGCGGCATAGTTACTTTCAGCCTTTTCGATTACCACCACATATTTCACTTTCCAGTCCCTCCTTTAGTCTTCAACCGTGCCTGGCCCAGGATATTGTTCAGGGTGCCGGGCGGCACCTCATCCCCGGGGTGACCGGCCACCGTCACGCGTCCCGCCTTCGTTGGATGTTTAAACTGCCTATGGCTACCTTTCTGGTTTACCATATGCCAACCATCTTCACGAAGCATTTTGAGCACGTCACGAACCTTCATTCCCATTAACCTTGAACCGCTTTTATAATATTTGCAGCTTTCTCAGGCACCTTCCTCACAACTATAACACAATTCCCGGAAAGTGTATTAAAAACCAAACCGGTCGAATGCCGCTCGCGAATCTTAAGGCTGCGGCTGATGCTCAGAACGCGCCAGCGATGTGAAGAGCCGTATACCTAAATAGGGCAAGTACGGTTCTGTGAGGGGATGGGGCCAATTCCATGCACACAGAGGTTCAGAAGAGGCCCACTCCTACTCGACCCTATTTTCCAGCGCTTAAGCCACCTGGAAAAAGGGGACAGGCACCTTTTTCGAACGGAAGCTCTGCCGTAAAGCGAAAGTTGTGGCGTCCGAAAAAGGGAGCCAGTCCCCTTTTTCCAACCGGCAAGCGCTTGTTACTGTGGTCCCTTGTCTTTCGGGTCTTCTTCCGGGTCGTCAAAGAATAAAGAGTAAAGGTCGTGGTCGTCTAAATCGTCCCCGTCTTCGTCATCCTCATCATCCCGGCCGTCATCGGGGTAGAATTCGTCCAGAAAGCGGAAGAGGTCCTCCTGTCGGCGCCCGACCACCCCGGGTGAGACCCCGTATTTTTCGGCGGCTTGCGCCTGCGTGACCGGAGATTCAGATTGCAGGTCCCGGACAAAGTACTCCACCGCCGCCGCCATCGCCTCCGGCTTTCGGTACGACGGCGCCTCCGCCAAGTGATAGTGCAGCCAAAAGGTCACCGCAAAGCGGACTACTTCCACCGGGCAGTCGGTACTCATCCGGTCGGCCAACATCCGTGCCGTCTCCAGCGCCTGACTGTCCCTGAAGGCCAGCCACTCCAGCTCTTCGGCACTGATTTCCCCCGCTGCCGTACCCGACAGCAACCCCAGGGACCGTGAAACAAATTCCGCGGTAAACACGATGATTATCCAGCCGTAAGCCTTGCACAGTGCCGGCCATCCCTGCTTTCCGGGCACCAAGTCCGGGAGCCCGGACATTACGGGCATGAGCCGGACAAAATACGCCTCCCGGAACAGACCCGGCACCAGAAAAAAACCCCCGGTGTACCCATGACAGCGTCCGCGCTGGATCAGGCGCGCCGCCAAAATATCGCCGCGCTTAGCCCTGGCCAGCCCGTCGCCCGCAACATACCTGACGCTGAACTCCTGATCCGTCAGGTACTCGTGCACCAAAACCGTCCGGTTCTCCTCGTCGTGAGCCACCACCAAATGCACCGAAAACCGTGAGTCCGCCCACCGGTCGACGGACCGCCGCACAAACGTCCGCATCCCCGCGCCGCGGCGGCGCAGAAAATTATCCAAGATGGTTCCCCCGCCGGGCAGCCGGCCGTCGAAAATCGCGAACTCCAGCACCAGGACGCCGATCGTGTCCGAAAGTTCTTCATCAACGCCATCCCGCACCCACCCGGACTCCATCGCCTCAGCCCACGGCGGCGCAAGCACCCCGCCCGGAAGCATCTCCGGCCCGTTTCTCTCCCCGCCCGCCTCCGCCTCCGGAAAGCTCAAGGAACGCAGAAAGCCGCTCTGTAGATAATCACCGTATTTGACCTCGGCATAATGCAGCAGGTCGTCAAATACGGCGTCGATTTCTTCGGTCATAAATTCCGGCACCAGCTCGGCGACCGCCGTTTGCCCCGCGCCGCAACACTTTTTGTATTTCCGGCCGCTGCCGCATGGGCAGGGGTCGTTGCGGGCAACAGTGCTGGTCATGTGCTTACCCCGCCTTCCAACCTTTTTACGCCCTTATCTTTCGACAAAGCAGGTGCAACTCAATATTTCTCTCATCCAGATCCCTCGTTTACTCAATTAGCATTAATTAGGCCAATCAATCGTTCGATCTATGACCAACTGTAGTTGATTCTGGAAGGCTTGTCAAAGGGTGGTGATTGGCTCCACGTTCCGTACGGCAGAAAGACACCGGACATAGAGGGGTGAAGGTTTTGCAACCAGGGCGCTGCACGGTTGAACTGTACCGTTACTATCTCACGCGGTCAGCCCGCCAAGCGGGCGCTTGCCGCCGGCAGCGCCAGCGGGCCAACGGGTCGGTATCCTCCGGGGGCAGCTCGTCAAGAAAGGCCAGCGCCCAGAGGCGTCTGGCGGGTTCGGGCAACTCGCGCCGCCCGTGAAAATCATTCAGAAAGACTTCCCCTACCCGTTGGCGTCCGTAGTACTCAAAGAGCCACTCGACTTGTTCCCACGCGCCATAGGCCAGTGTGGTCCGGATCACCAGTTCGGCAGCCGCGTCGGGGTCCAGCGTCTCGAAACGGTAGTTCCGGAACAAGGGCCGAAATGACTCGGGCAACATCACCATTTCCTCCTCCACGCACGCAATTCCACCGAGCGCACAATCCGCCGGGCTTCATCCCTTAAGAACGCCTCAACGTCCTCAACGGACAAAACCTCGTTCAAAACGAGATTCAGTGCCTGCTCCCGGTCCGGGACGTCCTTGGTGTAGACCAACTGTTCCAGAAAGAGCCGCGCCGAAAACAGTGCTTCACCGTGCAGGGTGAACTTGCCGGGGGCGTGCTGGAGAATATGCTCTAGCGTAGCGGCGCCTGATTTAAGGACAAAATACATGTCCACGTAGTCCCGAAAAGCCGCCCGCCGCCCGATGGTGTAGGCTTTCATCAAGGCGATCTCCCGGGCCGTCGCCAGGGCGATGGCGCCTATCTTGGCGGTGTCGGCCGTCAAGGTGCCCATGCCCTTCTTCGACCTCAACGGTGCCGGTGGCCACCTCGTGTTTTTTAAGTATACTATGCGTCAGGATTATTTTTGCGGATTAGTCGTCCCAACCAGTGTTTTCCGGTTTCCAATTCCCGGGGCGTGCCGGCAGCCACCGGCCGCCCCTCCAGGACGCGGCGGGGGTTTTCCTGCAGCAGCAGGCTGGCGGCCTCTTTACCCACGAGTGCGGCCAACCGGTCCGGCATCTCCCCCATGGCCGTCAGGCGTGCGCCGGGGCCGTGCAAGTCCGAGGCCGCGAAATGCGCCCAGTGTTGCCGAATGAACAACGCGGCGGCCGCCTGCGCTCGTGAGCCGAACAACCCGGTGAGGCTCCCGGCCGTCACCTGGACCAGCACGCCCCGCTGCACCAGCCGGTACAGCCTTTCCGGGCGCGCCGCCAACTCGCGGTTGCGCTCCGGGTGGGCCAGCACCGGGGTCACCCCGCGCACCAAGAGGTTGAACAACACCTGGTCGGTGTAGGGCGACACGCCGACCATGGGCAATTCCACCAGCACGTGGCGCCCCCGGTCGGCAAGGGTCAGGAGTTCACCCCGGTCCAGCTTCTCCGGCAGTTCCGGCTCCAGGTAGTATTCAGCGCCGGGGAAAACCCGCAGCGGCAGGCCGGCCGCCTCCAACGCCGCCTGCAGACGGGCGACCCGCGCCAGTATTTGTTCCCGGCCGTGGTCGTACACCCCCGGGATGACGTGCGGCGTGGCCACAACACAGTCCACCCTGGCGGCCAGCGCCTGTCCGGCCGCTTCCAGGGCCTCGGCCTCATTCGCGGCGCCGTCGTCGCATCCTGGGAGGATGTGGGTGTGAATGTCGATCACGGCTTTAAAGCCCCCAGTCTTTTCATTAAATAATGGCGAAGGCCGCCGCCTCACACCTTCAGGCGCAGCCCCGCCCGCTGGGCAACCGGGGTCAGCACCAAAAGACCCGCCGCGCCCGCCAGGGCCATCACGCCCGCCAGCGGCCAGGCGAAGTGCCCGAAGCCCACGGTGAAAAGCACCGGACCGTATGCCAGCGCCTGCAGCACCCAGGCTGTCAAAGGGTACTGTCCCGCCCGGCGGAAGAACACCCCCCAGGCCGGACGCCGGGACTCAAACCAGACAAACACCAGGGCCGCAATCCCGGCCCCGAACACGGTGTAGGAGGCGCTTACCAGGATCCGGTCCAGCGGCGCCAGGAACCAGTGAGAAACAAGCCCCAGGGCCGTCAGGACGAGCCCCATGCCCAGCCCCCGCAGAATGAAGACCGGCCGCGGCGCCCGGTACAGAAGCTCACCGCACACCGTGCCCGCAACAATGATCACGGACCAGGACAAAACGGCCAACGGCCCGCCCTCCGCCAGCGACCGGGCGGTGTCGGCCACGGCGGGCAGCGGCAGCAAAAACGCCTGGTAGAAGAACGCCGGCGCCAGGGCCGCCGCCAAACGCAGGTCCAGGCGCAGGTGACAGAGGATGAAGGCCAGCACGTAGGCCAGGGCCCAGGTCTCCAGGATGCCCCAGGTTCGCGCGGCGTTCTCCCAGAGGGAGGCCTCCGCCGTGTACCCGAACCAGAAGTTGGGCACATAGCCGATGACAAACAGGACCGCCGCCCGCCGGACCACCCGCTGCAGGGCGCGTCGGCCGCCGCCGCCCGCGGCGGCGCGGGTGCGCGCCCGGGCCAGCGTCAGCGGCAGGCAAAGGCCGATGGCGAAACCAAAGAGCGGCGCCACCAGGTCCAGGGGCAAAAAACCGTCCGGCCGGGCGTGGTTTACTAAAAGCGGCGGGTCCGCGGCGAAGAGCACCACGAAGTTGGCGGTGAACATCAGAAAGACCGCCAACCCCCGGAAGTCGTCAATACTGGTATACCGCCCGCCACATGCAAACCGCCCGCCGTCACCGAACACCCCGCTCGCTCCCTCCTCCGAAAATAGAATCTTGGATGATATTTTTATCCCCGGTGGCGACGAAGAATCGTCGTGCGCGACTCCTTTGCCTTGGGCCGTTTGCCTGGCGTGCCCCGGTATCATTATATCACCGGATATCACCGGCGCGAGAACACCCACCTTTCCCGTTTTACCGCACCGCGATCCAGGTGTTAAACCCCTGTTCCCGCAGTTCCAACGCCAGTTGCTCGGCCCGGTCCCGTTCCCGGAAGGCGCCCACCTGGACCAGGTACAGCGTTTCGGGCCGGGCGAGCGCATGGCGCATGGCGGCCAAGTCCAGGTACCGGCCCGGGCAAGCGGTGGCCGCCCCCGGCACCTCCCGGTGTCCCAGCACCTGCGCCGCGGGGATGCGGTACTCGGCCATCAGCCGCGCCGCCAGTTCCTTCAGGGCGGCGGTCTGCGCCGGGTGCGGCGCCCGCACCTCCAGGTTCCCGATCACGGCCACCCCCAGGGCCTTGTGGTTCATCCCCCCGGCCAGGCAGTGCGCCCCCCGCATGGACGGCGGCCGGCCGGGGACCACGCGGCCGTCGCGCTCGATCAGCCAGTGGTAGCCCACGTCCCTCCATCCGAGCCGCCGGTGGTATTCCCGGACCTGCCGGGCGTCCTTTTCCTCGGCCCCCGTGTGGTGAATGACAAGGTGCGTCCACTTCATCCGCACCCACCGCCTCTTGCGGTGCCGACTTGACCGACTGCCGGGTGCCTGGGGTGCCTCCGCTTCATTCGCCCCCACCGCCCTCTACAATGCGCCGGGCTGCGTCCAGGTCCACCCCGCCCTGACGGGCCACCACCACGGCCAGCAGGGCGACCGACTTCTGCAGTTCCCGGATCACCGGTTCCAGGCGCACCAGCAGGTAGGCGGCCACCGCCATGGGAAAGCCATAGTTCCCGAAGGTCAGGAGCAGTTCGTCCACGGCGCTTCACCTCCTTAACGTAAAAAGAGCGGGCGCGGGGAGGAGAAACCCTCCCCGGCCCCCGTAAGTCCTAGACTAGGCTCCCACTCCGTACTCGGTGACCTCGCGCGCCACCAGCCGCGCGCCCACCCGTCCGACCAGCCCGCCGCCGGACGAGATGAACACGCCGGCCTCGACGATGGCGTTCATGGCCGCTTCGATCTCCGCCGCCGTCAGGTTCGCGCGGGGTTCGGCCACGCGGACGGTGACCGTCCGGCCGGCCTCGTTGGCGAAGCGCAGTTCCAGAGTCCGCTCCACATCCATTTCCAAAATCACCTCCTTCTTAGAAACCGGGGTGCCTTTGGGGGACTGTGCCCCTAAGGGCCAAAGGGGACTGTCCCCTTTCTGTGTCCCCCTTCTGTCCGGGCACCCCGGGGCTTTAGGCCTCGACCAGTTCGCTGGTCACCTGGCGCTGCACCGCGTTCAACGGGTGCACTTGCAGGCCGGCCAGAGCCAGCGCCGCGTCGTACACGTTTTGATCCGCAGCCTCAGGCTTGACGCCTGACCAGCGCCGGTTGCGGAACACCGGGTTTCCCTGGGCGTCCAGGCCCACGGCAAACCGGGCGATGAGCACGCCGGCTACCGGAGTCGCGTTTACCGCCATAAAAATCACCTCCCCACCCTGCCAACGAGCGGCGGCCTGACCGTTATTTGCGTATGAGCGCCGCCTACCGGCCCGCCGCCCCGCCTCTACCCACAGAATACACCATCGCCCGGAACGGCCCAAGGCCTAAAAGCCCTTGTCCATGGCGATTAGGTTTTCCCGGCGCGCCCAGGGAGCGGGTATCTGTAAATATCAGTCGGATGTGAGGTTTGCCTGCGGAATCGCCCGGTGGTTTCGTTCGGTGGTTTCGCCCGGTGGTTTTTACTCCAAGGGTTCTTTACTACTGCAACCCGCTGTAGTATACTCTTTATATGGTAAACTTCAAGCGGGAGGTAAGGTTCAGTGCAGAAGGTCACTATTTCCGAAAAAGGGCAAATCTCCATCCCGGTTTCCTTACGCAGGCGGTACGGTTTGAAGAAGGGCGACAGGTTGGCCGTAGAGGAGGCCGATGGCGCCATCGTGCTGCGTCCTCTGCCACGGCACCCCTTCCTGGCCCTCAGGGGCAGGCTGAAGGGCGCGGGCGGAGAGAGGCTGACGGACCTGTTGCTTGAGGAGCGCGCCGCGGACAGGGAGCGGGAGCGGCGTTGAGGCCCCGGAGGTTCGTTTTTGACAGCTACGCCGTGCTCGCGCTGGTGGAGGACGAACCGGGGGCGCAGGTGGTGGCCGATATTATCGCCGGTGAAGCAGCGGAGCTGTACCTGAGTGCGATCAGCCTGGGAGAGGTTTACTACATTCTCTTCCGAAGGCAGGGCGAACCGGTGGCGGAAGAGGTGGTGCGCGGCGTTATGCAGGAGGAATCGCTCATCACGGCCGAGGCCTCGTGGCTGAGGGTAAAGGACGCAGCCCGTATCAAAGCGGGGGGCGGGCTTTCGTATGCCGATGCTTTTGTTTTGGGGCTTTCTCTGGAACTCGAGGCACCGGTGGTCACCGGCGACCCCGAGATCCGGGCGGCAGCCGGGAGACTTGGCGCAGAAATCGTCTGGATCGGCAGGTAGGCTGACTCTTCAGTCCACCTTATTTCAGTCAGATCGCGCCGCTGAACAGGTGCCGGAACGCTTCACGGACGGCTACGCTGCCGCCAAGGATGAGCACGGCAAAGTAGACGGCCGTGGCCAGGTTTAGGAGATGCCCGCACAGAACCGAGAGGCCGTCGCTCCGCAACAGCCCGATGGACAGAAACAGCAAAGCAAGGGCGGGCAGTGTATTGCTGAAGGGAATCATCCCGAAAGGGACCATGAGCAAGACAGCTCCTGCAATCAAAGCGCAGTAGTTCACTGTGCGCGCCAATCGCGCGGAAACCAACCAATGCAGTCGCCGGGGCCGACTCACACGCTCCGTTAAATCCAGCCATTTTGTACCCCGATCGAGCGCCGCCCGGAGCTTGTCGGCCGGCAGCTTGCGCTGGGCGATGGACTTTGGCAGCCACAGGTTGCGTCCGAGAAGACAACTGATGCCAATGAACAGGATGGCGGCGCCAAAAACGGTACTGACGCCGGGAATCGAAACCGGAACAATGAAGATAAGCGCCAGAAATGCCGTGAGCACCAGTAAGCCGTCCGGTCCAACAATGTCTCGAATCGCGGCCACGGTCACTTCACTCGAAGGTAGATTATCGACCATAGCATTCAGCTTCTCCCTCGGAGAAGCTGAATGCAAAACCGTCTCTGACTGCTGCGCTTGACTTGCGCACAAGTGGCGGCCTTCGAACGGCTCCTCCTCCGAGATTTTCCTGGGCATGCTTTCATCTCCTGGCTGACGGCCTCCTGCTGCACCCGCGCGCAAGAGTCCTCGTCCGGGCATAGCGTCCGGGCATAGCGTCCGGGCATAGCGTCCGGGCATAGAGTGAGGTTATTCTTTCCAGCTTTTTCGATTCCAGTATACCCGACACGCAACTTCACCGTCAACGCCCTCAACGCCCCTATATTTTGTTATTCGGCCTTCAATACCGGCAGTTCCCGGAGTGCGGCGTACATTTGCGACGCCTCGGGGATTAGTTCCCCGGCTTCGGCCAGCAAGGCGGCCTCTCGTTCGGTGTCGCCCCGCGCGGCGGCGACCGCCGCCAGCCAGACCAGGGTCTCGCCCCGGGCCTTTTCGTCTTCGGTGGCGGCGGCCGCCTCGAGGGCGGCGGCGGCCGCCTCGAACTCGCCCAAGAAGTAGTGGGCGGCACCGAGCGGGAACTGCATGGCGCCCCCCCTCACTCCCAGCGGGGGTCCGGACCAGAGGCGTTTGTAGGTGTCGGAGAGCGCGGCCATGACCGCGTCCATCCGTGCCGGCACGGCCACCGCGGCCTGGAAGTACTTCCGGGCCGCTTCCGGGCCGTCTCCTTGAATCTCCCCGTAACCGGCCGTGAAATAGGTGCGCACCAGGGCCTCGTAGCTGCTTATCGCCAGCGGGGCTTTGGTTAGGGCCTCTTCGGCGCCGGCCGTCGCGGCTTCGTAATCGCCGCGCATGCTCAGGATCTGCGCCCGGAATTCGCGGTAGGCCGGGTTGTAGCGGCTCTTGGCGACGGCCCGCTCGATTTCGGCCAGGGCGGAGCCATGGTCGCCGCGAGACAGGTGGACCTGGGCCAGCAGGTAGTTGTATTCGGCGTTGAAGGGGTTGTAGGCGGCGGCCTGCTGTACGGCGGCCAGGCCGGCCTCGCCGTCCCCCTGCTGCAAGAGCTGTACCCCCTGAGAGACCTTGGCCGCGGCCACGGACAGGGCCAGCACGCCGCAGACCAGCAGCCCGGCGGCGATGCCGGCGGCGGTCAGCAGGCTGTAGTTCGGCGGCGCGTAAGACGACAGCCGGCGCTTCTTCCGGCGCGCCGCCTCCGCCACCGTTCGTGAGCGGTCTCCGGCTTCCCGCTCCAGGCCCGCCAGCGCCCCGAACAGGACCCAGACCACCAGGGCCAGCGCGCCGAGCGAGAAGTTAAAGTCGAGCGCCGAGTGAATGCCGACGGCCAGGCAGGCCAGCGCCACCGTCCAAACCAGGGTGCGGCGCCCGGGGTCTTTGGCGTTCTTCTGGTACAGACGGTAGGCCGTCCAGAGAAAAACCCCCCATACAGCCGCAAACAGGAGCATCCCCGGAATGCCGGTCTCCACGCCCACCTGCAGGTAGTGGCCGTGGACCTGCCGCGTGACATAGTGGTAGGGCAAAAAAGCCTGGTAGGCTTCCGCCCAGCCGCCGCCCCCCCAGCCGGTGAGGGGCCTGGCCAGCACCATTTCCCAGGCGGTGAAAATATAGTGCAGCCGGTGCTCGAAGTTTTCCCACTTGAGCAACGCCTGAACTTTGGTCCAGTTGGTCAGGATCACAATCCCGGCACCGGCTAAAACCAGGCCGAACCCGCCCAGGACCGCGCGGGAACCGTGGGTTTCAATCCGGGACTGCAGGAACGACCGGCGCAGCCGGCTGTAGCCGAGCTGGCCGGCGGCGGTCAGAACCAGGCCCAGGAGCACCCAGAGCCAGGCGAACTCAAGCCGCCCGTCCGCCACGGCGGCCAGAAAACGGTTGACAGCCAGAAGGGCCGGCGCCGCCGTCAGCAGCAGGTGGGCCACCACCGGGAAGCGGCGGTCGGCAGGCAGCCCGAACACGAATAGCGGCAACAGCAGGCCGAAGACGAGGAAGCCGCCCTGGGATTTCGTGCCGAAGAATACGGCCAGGAGCAGGAAGTTGCCCAGAGCGTAGTAATAGGGGTAGGGGTCGAAGCGCATCCAGGCCGGGAGCCCCTCGCCGGCGGCCGGCTTTTTGCCCGCCTGCGCGGGCAGGCCCGCCGAACCGGATTCCACCACCCGGCGCTGCCACAGGTAGAACCCCAGGAAGAGCACGGCCATGAGGTAGTTGGCCAGGGCGTTCGGGTACTGGAAGGTGGAGTAGATGCGCCCTCCCAGGAAGCCGTCCGGGATTTCGATGATGCCGGTGGCGGTGGCCAGTCCGGCCAGGGCGACGCCGGCGGCGCTCAGGTAGAGGACGTGGAACACCCGGTGCAGGTCGTCGGCCGAGGTGATCACCCGGGCGGCAATCCAGAAGGCCAGGAAGTACAGGAGCGCCCTGGCGATTTCATTCACCGCCGCGCCGGTGTTCACCGCGAAGAAGGCGCTGAAGAGGTAGAGCGCCGGCAGGGCCGGCATGAGGTAGTCCAGCGGGTGTTCGAACATCCGGTTCTCGTGGGTGGCCACTTTTCCGACCCAGACGAAAAAGAACAGCACCGCGGCCGTGATCAGGGCCCAGTGCTGCTCATCCGGAAAGAAAAGGCCCCGCAGGTAAGGGCTGACAAAGAGGATGGACATCAGGCCCCAGAAGGCGAAGGTGAAGGAAAACGGCTGGGCGGTCCGGGCGGCGGCGGCGGCGGGAACGGTCGTGGTGCGGGTGCCTGCTCTGGTCATACTGGATTGAACGCTCCTTTGCTGGTTGACTGTTGGTCAACTTAAAAGCTCGGACAAGGGGTCTGGACGCCTTCCAACCTTTTTACGCCCTTATCTTTCGACAAAGCAGGTGCGACTCCTGCAGCGCGCCACAATGTTCAGCGGTCCAGCGCCCCCGGAAAAAGGGGGACAGTCCCCCTTTTTCGCCTGATGCCGTACGCGTAACCCGATTGAAAATGTGCGTCTCATCTGTTATCATTGTTGTTATCATGATGTATGGAGAGGATGCCAATGTTGCGCACACAGATTCAACTGACCGAACAGCAGGCCGCTTTCCTGAAAGCCAGGGCCGCCGCCGAAGGTGTTTCCATGGCTGAGCTTATCAGAAAATATATCGATCTCGCCCAAGAATCGGCGCTGATTCCGGAAGCATCAAACCGGAGGCAGCGCGCTGCTTCTGTTGCCGGGCGGTTTCGCTCCGGAAGGGGAGACATAGCGCAAAATCACGATGAATACCTGTCCGAGACTTATGACCAATGAGCGTCTACATCGATACCTCAGCCTTTCTGGCTGTCTTGGACGCCGACGACTCGCACCACGGCCGGGCAAAAACGGTGTGGCTGTCTTTGATGGAATCACGAGAAGTGTTAGTATGCAACAATTATGTGCTGATAGAAACTCATGCTTTGGTGCAGCACAGATTGGGCATGGCAGCGGTAAGAGCCTTTACCGAAAGCGTATACCCGATATTGACCGTCGAATGGCTGAATAGCGATGCGCATCGCCAGGCTGTCAGCGCCTTGCTGACGGCCAACCGCAAAGATCTGAGCCTTGTTGATTGCTCTTCGTTCAATACTATGCGTCAATTGGGTATCAATAAGGTCTTTGCTTTCGATAAGCATTTTGCTGAACAAGGTTTTGCTTGTATAGTATCGGAAGGATGAAAATACCCCTCACCCTGACCCTCTCCCAGAGGGAGAGGGGATTTTCAGGGTAGGCTAACGGTGCGGGTTCGCCGACCGGCTGGTGTCGCACCAGCTGAGTGAGGAGAGGGGATTTTCAGGGTAGGCTAACGGTGCGGGGGGATCGCCTTTGTTCATCGGACTGCGCCGGCGCTTCCGGATGGTGAAGCGTTACCGGGAGATCGCCCGGATCCTGACCAGGCACGGGTTTGATTATCTGCTCCACCAGTTGGGGCTGGCCGACGTCATCGCCCTGCCGCGCCGCGCCGGCGGCCGCCGCCCCCGCGAGGTCCTCAAGCGCTCCACCCCCGAGCGACTGCGCCTGGTGCTGGAGGAATTGGGCGCCACTTTCATCAAGCTGGGCCAGCTCCTGTCCACCCGGGCCGACCTCCTTTCCCCGGAGTACATCGAACAGTTGGAGCGACTGCAGGACGCCGTGCCCCCGATTCCGGCCGCCGAGGTCCGGCGCGTCGTGGAGCGCGAACTGGGACAGCCCCTGGAGGTCCTCTACGCCCGCTTCGATCCCGAGCCCCTGGCGGCCGCCTCAGTCGCCCAGGTGCACCGGGCCGCCATGCACGACGGCACCGACGTGGTCGTCAAGGTGCAGCGCCCGGGAGTGAAGGAACAGATCCACCTGGACCTGCTGATCATGCTCGATTTCGCCCGCCTGGCCGACCGGCACACCCCGTGGGGCCGGATGTACAACTTCACCAACATGGCCGAGGAGTTCCGGGAGGCGATCGCCGAGGAGACCGACTTCCGGGCCGAGGCCCGGCACGCGGACACCATCCGCCGCAACCTGGAGGGCGACCCGCGGGTGTTCGTGCCCCGGGTCCAGTGGAGCCACACCGCCGAGCGGGTGCTGACCCTGGAGTACGTGGGGGGCATCAAGCTTTCCAACCTGGAGGCGCTGGAAGCGGCGGGAATGGACCGCAAGCGGCTGGCGCGGGTGCTGGCGGACGTGCTCTTGAAGCAGATGCTGGTGGACGGCATCTTCCACGCCGACCCCCACCCGGGAAACATCTCGGTCCTGCCGGGGGAGCGGCTGGCGCTGATCGACTTCGGGATCATCGGCCGCCTGGGTCTCGAGAACCGGGACCGCCTGGGGCAGATCATGCTGGGGATGATCCGGAAGAACGCGGACATGGTGATGCGGAGCGTGCTGCGCTCGGGCGCCGTGCCCGACTCCGTGGACATAAATCTCTTGCGCCGCGACATCGAGCAGCTGCAGCAAAAATACTACGATGTTCCGGTGAACCAGATCAACGTGTCGGAATCCATGCGGGACTTTCTGGTGTTGGCCTACCGGCACCGGGTCCGCCTGCCCAACGAGCTGACCATGCTGATCAAGTCGATCATCACGGCCGACGGCCTGGTCCGGCAGTTGGATCCGGAAATCAGCGTGGTCGACATCGCCCGGCCCCTGGGCCGGCGCCTGCTGGCCGAGCGCTATAGTGTGAAGCGCCTGCAACGGCTCTGGGGCGAGCGTCTCCCCGAGTACGCCCAGATCGCTTCCCGCGTGCCGTTCCAGTTGCACGACGTTCTGGAGCAGCTGGCCCGGGGCGAACTCCGGATCAAGCAGGACAGCCCCAGCGTGGACCGGCTTGCAGGCCGGCTCTCGGCCATTACCAACCGGTTGGTGCTGGCCGCGCTGGTTACCGTACTTTTCTTGAGTTCCGCCCTCTTCGCCTACATAGATTACCAGTTCGCCGGCTCCGTCCCGGCCGCCGACGTCACCTTTTTCTCGGGCTTGGTGCTAGGGGCCTGGCTTCTCTACCAGATCCTTCGTTCCGGCCGCGTCTAGCCTAAAGGGCGACAAAAACAAAGCCAGGCTTGGATTCCCGGCGGCAATTGCTACCTTTGGGTGTGCCCAGAGTTGTTTCGGAGGTTCTGAATCCGGTCGCGCGGACTGATAATGGAGGTGATCCGTACCCCGAAGTTGTCGTTCACGACCACCACTTCGCCCCAAGCCACAAGCGCCCCGTTCACCAGGATTTCGACCGGTTCGTCGGCCAGGCTGGACAACTCCATGATGGACCCCGGGGTAAGGCCGAGCACTTCTTTGATGGGCCTTCTGGACCGGCCCAGGATCACGGTCACGTTCAGCGGCAACTCGAGGATCAGGTCCAGTTTTCCAGGAGCGAGATCCGATAGGCCGCCGGCAACCTCCCGCATGGGCCTCGGTGCTTCCGGAGGTTCCGGGATTGGTGGCGGAACCAGGGCCGGTTCCGAAGCCGGAGTCGGGGCCGGTTCCGGGGCCGGGAGCGGGGCCGGGAGCGGGGCCGGGGCCGGAGCCCGGTAGAGGGCCGCCGGGGGGCCGGCGGGTTCCAGGGGCGGCGCGGCGGGTGAGGTGGCAGCGGCCGGTTCGGCTGTAGCGTTGAGCACCCTCAGGAGCAGATCGGCCTCATTGCGAGCCGTATCTACGGTCATGATCTGGAAAAGCCTGGTGTCAATCAGGTTCCCGATCTGCATGTTGAAGGACACCACGACCATGGCCGGCTCGAATTCTCCCATCACTGTCTCCGCGGTTTGGGTGAATTGCATTATCTGGGCCTGCGGCGGGGAGATGCCCACGGTGCGCCCGACCAGTTGCGCCAAGGCGGTAGCCGAGGTCCCGATCATCTGGTTCATTGCCTCGGACGCGGCACTGACCTCCATCTCTCCCAATTCCTGCGCCGGCGTCTTGCCGTCGTTGCCCATCATCAGGTCGGCGACGACCGCCGCGTCTTTCACCTCGATCACGAGCAGAACGGAGCCTTCGAGACCCTCGGTGAATTTGACTTCGATCACCAGGTAGGGCACGGTGAATTGGGTCAGGAGTTCCTCGCGCGGCATGACCGCGACCACCGGGCTGGTGATGTTCACCCTTTGCCCCAAAAGCGCCGATAACGCCGTGGCGGCCGAGCCCATGCAGATGTTGCCGATCTCGCCCAGGGTGTCTCTCTCCACACTGGTCAGCCCATGCGCCGCGTCGGCCCGGGTTTGCCCCCCCTTTTCGGGGGCTTTCGCCCCTTCGGCCTTCAACAGGGCGTCGATTTCGTCCTGGCCCAGAATTTTATCCATCTGCCCGGCTACCGCCTTCCACCAGGGAGGTCACCTGTACCGCCAGGTGGCGGCCCAGAACGCCCGCCTGCGCCTTGAATTTAAGCTGGTCGCTCACATAGAGGTCCAGGTCCTGAGTCACCCGTCGCTCCAGAGGCACCACGTCCCCCACCTGCAGCTGCAGCAAATCCCCAACCGTGATCTCGCTCTCCCCGACCACCGCGCTCAGTTCCACCGGCGCCCGTTCAACCCAGTACTCCATCCGCTTCCCCTCGGTGCCGTCCGGCTGCAACGCGCCGTGTGCGAACCGGTAAAACGAGGAAAGGTGCGCGAGCATCGGGTCCAGCACGATGTGCGGAAGGCAGATGTTGACGAGGCCCCTTGCCGTGCCGCCGACGACCGCGGTCAGAGTGATCACCGCCACGATTTCGTTCGGCGAGATAATCTGGTGCAGCCGCGGGTTGGTTTCAATCGATTCTATTTCTGGCTCCACCCGGTAAATATCCTGCCAGGCCAGTTGGAAATTCTCCAGCAATTTTTTATTCAGTTTCCGGATTACGGACAATTCGATATCGGTCAATTCCCGGACCTTTTTTGGCGGCGCGCCTGCACCCCCGAACAGGAGGTCAATGATCGGAAACAGAAACTGCGGGTTGGTTTCCATCACCGCCATTCCCTTTAACGTCTTGAGCGTGAAGATGGTCAGCACGGTCGGAACGGGGACTGAACGCACGAAGTCGTCAAAGGTGAACTGGTCGACCGAAGCCACCCGGACCACAATGGTGGACCGGAGATATCCGGACAGGAAGTTCGAGAGGATGCGGGCGTACCCCTCGTGTACGGTCTGCAAGGTGCGAAGCTGTTCCTTGGAAAACTTGTTCGGCCGCCGGAAGTCGTACGGCTTGTACGGGGTCTGCAACTCCAACCCCCGGAGGTCCTCCGCCTTGACTTGGCCGGAGGCCACCGCAGATAATAAAGCGTCGATTTCCCCCTGGGTCAGGATCTCCTTCAAGTGATCGCCCCCTCTTAATACGCGGGTTCCATTTCGGTCGTCGGTCGTCGGTCGTCAGTATGAAGCCACCGACCACCGTATTCGTCGTCGGTCGTCAGCCGTCAGTCGTCGGTGTGAAAACCACCGGCCACTCACTGACCACCGACCACCGACCACACTTAGTTCCGCACCAGCACTCTTTCGATCGCCTGAAGAATGCGCTCCTGTTGAAAGGGCTTCACGATGAAGTCTTTGGCTCCGGCCTGGATGGCCTCCATGACCATGGCCTGTTGGCCCATCGCGCTGACCACGACGATGATCGCTCCGGGATCTTGGGCCAGTATTGCCTTCGTGCTTTGAATCCCGTCCATCTCCGGCATGGTGATGTCCATGGTCACCAGGTCCGGACGCAGCTCCTTGTACAGCCGGATGGCCACCGAACCGTTCTCGGCCTCTCCCACGATCTCGTATCCGTACTTGATCAGAATGTTCTTGATCATCATGCGCATGAAAGCCGCGTCGTCCACCACCAGAATTCGCTTGGCCATTGCTTTCCCTCCTTGATGAATAGAAACCTGCAAGATCAAAGGAGTCCACCGCCTGAGGGGGACAGTCCCCTTGGGCCCTAGGGGGACTGTCCCCCTATGTCACCCTGCGGCCGTCACCCCCAGCGCCTCGAAAAGGCGGTCCAAAGAGTCGACCTCAGGGAGCAGGATCACGTGGCTGTCCACCTGGTCCTTGTTGAGCGCCCCCAGGAAGCTGGTCTGGATGCAGAACACCCGGTCATCCAGATAGCCGCTGGAGGCCACCGAATCAGCAAACAGCGCCCCCAGCATGTCGTGCGCCAGCACCGGCACGGACGGGACCAGCCGCAGCCCGGTCATGGCGGCGATGGCGCCGGTGAACGAACCGGTCAGGATGTTGCCGATTTCCATCACGACCGAATCGCCCATCGCGTCAAGGGCCGTCAACGTCCCTTTTTCATAACCCATCAGTAACTCCACCAGGGTGCGGGCGCTTTCCTGGTCAAAGATAAAGAGCAGGGTGGCCGATATGTCGCCGTCGACCTGCAAGTTTACGCAAGTCACCGGCTGTTCCAGCCCACCGATCATTCTGACGGCCTCCTCCAGCTCAAGGAACGCCACCCGCGGCTGTTTGATATTCACCTTGGCCTGCAGAATGGACGCCAGGGCCGTAGCCGCATGCCCAACCCCGATATTCCCGATTTCCTGGAGGATGTCGAGCTCCGTATGGGAAAATCTCACTGTTTCTTTTCCACCCCTTGCTTGATTCTGCCTCCGGACCCCGTCCGGCGGTAGAAGCAAATCGCCGTACGCTCCAGCCCCAGTTCCGCCGGGCTGAAGATGGTCTCGCTCGCTCCCAGGAAAAGCACCCCTCCGGGTTTTAACGCCCGGCAAAACCGGCTGTTCACCCGCCACTGGGCCTCTTTGGTGAAGTAAATCTGCACGTTGCGGCACACGATCAGGTCGAAACCTTCCCCGAACGGGTCGGCCAGGAGGTCGTGCCGGCGGAAGGCAACCCTTCTTCTGATTTCCTGGACGAGAATGTAGCGGCCGTTTTCTCTCTGGAAGTACTTCTCCCGGCGGACGGCCGGCACATTGCGCAGAAGGTCGGGCGGATACGAGCCTTCGGCCGCCGTCCGCAAAATGTTCGGGTCCAGGTCCGTGGCCTCGATCCGGTGGTGTCTTCCCGGCGTCAACTCGTCCAGGATGATCGCCAACGAATAGGGTTCGGCACCATTGGAACAGGCCGCGCTCCAGATCTTCAACCGTGAATTGCCGGCCAGCAGTTCGGGAAGCACTTTCTGCTCGAGTTGCTGAAAAGCCCGGCTGTCCCGGAAGAACTCGGTTACGTTGATCGTCAGGTAATCGACGAAATCGCCGAAGTGCGCCCGGTCCCCGGAGATAACCCGGTAGTAGTCCGCGTAAGTGTTGATCTTCTTTCGCGTCATCAGGGTGTTGATTCGCCGCTGCAACTGACCGTCCTTATAGCTGTTCAGGTCAAGCTTCAACTCCCTGGCCACCCGGTTCTTGAATTCCTGGAAGTCCACCTTAGATCACCTGCTCCGCCAATCCGAGGGTTCTGACAGTCAGGGACCCATCGGCCGTGTCCAGGATGACCGTCCGTCCTTTGTTCCCCCCGACGTCCTCGGCTAAGATTACGATCCCCAATTCCTTCAGGACCCCGCGGACCGCCTCGATGTTCCGTTCCCCGACGGCCATCTGTGCCGCTCGGCTGTTCCCAAAAAACATCTGCGCCCCTCCCGCCAGCTTGGCCACCACCCGCCCGTTCCGGCCCCCGGCCGATTGCAGGTTGCGAAACAGGACCTTGATCGCCAGATCCGCAAATTTCGCGGGCTTGCCGCCAGTGTCACGAAACAGCGTGCTGTCCGGAAGCATGACGTGGGCGAGGCCCCCCACCCGGAATACCGGGTCGTAAAGCGCCACACCGACGCACGAACCCAGCCCGAGGGTGAGCAGACGGTGAGGACTGCGGGCGACGCCGTATTCGGCGATCCCCACGTGTATCTCTTTTATCTGTTCGGCCTTCATTGTTGCGTTTGCGTGAGTCATTGGGCTTGGTGCGCAATACCTCCATTCTTTATCCGTAAAACCCCGGTGCCCTTTACCGGAGGGCGCCGACCTGGCTGACCGCCTTTTCCGCCAGTGTGTCGTGGGTGCGGACCGCGCGCTGGTTGGCCGCATAGAGCCGCGACGCCAGCAGGAGCTCCACCATCTCCACGGCCAGGTTTACGTTGGACCCCTCCAGGAAGCCCTGGTGCACTCGGGTGTTTACGGCCGGCACGGTCGCCGCTTCCGTAACCAAAAAGCCGTCCGGAGTGCGGGTCAGCGCCTCCCGCCCGGGCAACGCCGTCAACCGCAGCCGGTCCAGCTCTTCCCCGGTGGACAGGAATACCCGCCCGTCGGCGCTCACCGTGAAGTCTCCGTTTTTGACCCTGAGCGGCCCGCTTTCACCCAGCACCTGGTCGTGCGCAGGCGTGACCAGATTGCCGGAGGCGTCCACCTTGAACGACCCGGCCCGCGTATACAGATACCGGCCGTCCCGTTCCACCGTGAAGAATCCTTCCCCCTCCAGCGCCAGGTCCATGGTGCGCCCGGTTTGGGTTTCCGGTCCCGCGGCCGGGTCGGTGACCAAGGCTTTTGGCACCGCCCCTAAAGAGGTGACGCCAAGAGGCAACCCTTGATCATGCCGCATGACGGCCGCCTGCAAAAAGGGCGCGAAGGCCGGTTGCTGCCGCCGGAAACCGGTGGTATTGACGTTGGCGACGTTGTGGGCCACCGTATCCAGGCGGGTCTGACCGGCCAGCATGCCCGACGCCGCGGTGTAGATGCCCCTGATCATCCGCTTTCACTCTCCCGGCGCATGCGCCTCAGATTGAGCATCAGCTCGATTTCCCCCTTGTGCCTGCCGAACTGGCGGGCCAAATCCGCGACCGGTTTGCCCCGGTCGAAAGCCTGGCACACCTGTTCCTCCGGAGCGGCTTTCCTTCCGGGACGGCCGCCCTGGGCGATCAGGGCCGAAAGCTGGTTTTCGATCCACTTCATCCGTTGGTTCATCTCGGTATTGACCCTGATTAGGTTTTCGATCTGGTTCTCCAAATTCTTTAGCCGGATTTCCGGCTCGGTCTCACGGGCGACCGAGAGTTCCAGTTCCTCGTCGAAGGACCGGCGCCGGCGGCGCAACCAGATAAAGAACCCGCCGGCGGTCACCACGAAGACCGTGAGCACCCCGCCCAGGTAGAGCACGGTAAAGAGCCAGGCGTTGTCAATCACCACCCCCCCCTCCTTTGCCGGCCGCCGTTTTTGCAATCTTGTCCCGCAGCCGGGCGATGGCCCGGGCGTGCAGTTGGCAGGCCCGGGATTCGGTTACCTCGAGCACCCGCCCCAGTTCCTTCAAGGTCAAGCCCTCCTGGTAATACAGGGCCAAGACCAGCCGGTCCTTTTCCTCCAGTTGGCTGACGGCGGCCAACAAAACCTGCTGGTCCTCCTCCTCCAGAACGCGTTCCACCGGATCGGGACTGCCGGTATCCTCCACGAGGTTCCCCCAAGGCACCTGTTCTCCGTTTCGGGTCGTCCGGACATCGTCCAGAGACATTACCGACACCGAATAAAAATGATTGGCCAATCGGCGGAACTCCTGTCCGGTCATCCCCATGGCTCTGGCCACTTCGGCGTCCGTGACCGACGTCCCGCTTTCCCGTTCCAGCCGGTCGCGGGCTTCGTTGATTTCCTGCAGCCGGTGCCAGAGCGAGCGGGGCAGCCAGGACTGGCGACGCACCTCGTCCAGGATGGCCCCCCGGATCCGGTGGTACGCGAAAGTCCTGAAGTCGGTGCCATAGTTCGGGTCGTACTTCTCCACGGCCTCGATCAGGCCGAAAACCCCCCAGCCCTCCAGGTCCTCCTGGGCGATGAAAGACGGCAGCCGCACCGCCAGGCGCCCGGCGATATGCCGGACCAGGGACAGGTGCTCGACAATGAGCTGCTCGCGCAACACGCTGTTTTTGGTGTCCCGGAATTGGTGCCAGACTCCAACCACCCCCTTAGCACCTTCAGCCATCTTAATCTCGAAATCAAGGAGGGCTGCCTGCAATAAGTTAATAAGTTAAGTGCCTGGCACCTCTGGCACCTCTGGCACCTCGCTCTTCGACCATCTTCCGGAAAATGTAGGCGACGATCGCGTCCTCATCGGCTTTGGACAACCCCTGAAACTTGATCCCCACCAGGAACCTTGGCGGGCCGTATTCTTCCTCCAGCAGCTGAACCCGTTTCACCTTTCCTTCGGTGAAGATTTGCCGGGGCCGGCCCTGAGCCGGGAGGGAGAACTCGAGAACCAGCCTGGCACCCACCGCCGGGGGTTGGTCAAAGATCAGGCTGACCCCACCCCCGCTGATGTCCGACGCGTACCAGCGACTGTATTCCTGCACGCTGCCGTGTTTCGTTTTTTCCCCGCCGCGGACCTCAAGGGTTACCGGCAAGCGGACCAGGCGCCGCCGCTGGATCCGCGCCACCCGTTCCGGGCGGCTCAGCACATAGAGGAGCACCCGGTCCAATCGGCGCCCCCGGCACACAGTGGAAAAACGGTACACACCGTCTTCGCCGACACAGGTCACCAGCACCGCATCGCCCTTCATCAAGATCAGGGGATGACCAAGGTAGTAAGGAACACCGACTAAAAGGTACTCTTCGGTCGCGTCCTGGAGCGAGGTCACGTAGTGATCCGCGTCCTCGTCGCGAGCCATATACATCTTCTGGCCGATTTCTAGACGCATGGTTTTTGAACCACCTCGTTTTCTTACCTGAACAGCCGGAACAGCCGGCTGATAAAGCTGTCCACCGCACCGGCCGGCGGCCGGATCTGCCCGTCCAAATAATACCGGGCCAGGTTCTGCACATCCCGTGCCGCCACCGAGTTGGGCGCCGCCGTGATGAACGGCTCCTGGTTCTTCACCGCCCGAATCACCGCCGGGTCCTCACCGATCGAGCCGATGTGACGTACGGTGAACTTCAGGAACTCGCCGCATACCAACCGCATTTTCGCCGCCGCCTGCTCGGCCTCGTGCTCGCTGCCGGCCCGGTTCACCACCAGGCTGATTTCGCTGTGCACCTTGTGCCGGGCCAGGATCTTGATCAGACTGTAGGCGTCGGTCAGGGAGGTGGGCTCCGGGGTGACCACGAGGACCACCTCCCGGGCAGCCGCCACAAAACCCAAAACGTTGCGGGAGATGCCCGCCCCCGTGTCGATCAGCAGGAAGTCGGCCGTGCGCAGGTACGACAACATGTTGATCAGCCGCTCCCGCTGCGCGCTGTCCAGGTTCGCCAGTTCCTGGATCCCCGCTCCTCCGGGGATGACCTGTACGTCGAACGGCCCGGTCACCACGATATCCTCCAGCCTCTTGACCCCGTACAATACGTCGTACAGGGTATGGATGGGGGTCAGGCCCAGGAGCACGTCGATGTTCGCCAGGCCCAGGTCGGCGTCCAGCAGGAACACGCGCCTGGAGGTCCGGGCCAGGGCGAGCCCCAGGTTCACCGTCAGGTTGGTCTTGCCCACACCGCCCTTGCCGCTGGTGACCGCAATCACCCGCGTCGAGGCGGGATCGGGCTGAAAGCGGGGCCGGATGATCCCGTGGGCGAGGGAACGGAGATTCTGTGCCTGGTCATGCACCGAGTTCCACACCCTTCGTGAGGAGCTTGGCCAGTTTTTTCGGATACATGTTCTGGATGTCGTCCGGAACGTTCTGACCGTCGGTGATCTGGACCACCGGCAATCCGGTATGGCAGATCATATTGAAAATGCACCCCAGCGTGTCGGTTTCGTCAACCTTGGTGAAGATCAGCTTTGAATAATTCATCTTTCCGAAGTGCCGTACCGCCCGCAGCAAGTCGCGGTGCTTGGTGTTCGAACTCAAGACCAGGATTACGTCGGCCGGATCTTCCAGGGCGGCGAAGTACGAGTGCAGTTCGGCCACTTTTTCGCTGTTCCGCGTCGGCCGACCGGCCGTATCCACGAAAATGAACTCTTTGTTCCGGTGCCTTTGAACCGCCTTTGCAAAATCCTGGGGAGACATGGCGATTTCCAGGGGCACCCCCATTATCTCGGCGTAGATGTTCAACTGCTCGACGGCCCCGATTCGGTACGTATCGATGGTGATAATCGCGCAGCTTTTACCATGAAACAGGGTGTACTGGGCCGCCATTTTGGCCAGGGTCGTCGTCTTGCCTACGCCCGTGGGCCCGACGAAGGCCATGACCCGCTTCTGGGCCGCCTGCGCGTAGGCCGGTTCCACCAGCCGCACAATCTCGTTCTGAAGGCAGATCCGGGCCAGGTCGTTCCGTTGGATCGCAAGCGGATCGACCTGGCGGCGTAATTCGGTAATCAGGTGAGCCGCAACATCCGGCAGGATCTCCACTTCCTCAAGGAGCCGCTGCCACTCTCCGTAAAAAGCCTCGGCGTCGTCCTCGACCCGCCGACCCGCCGACCCGCTAAGGCTGGTACCCCCGGGTACCCCCGGGTAGCCTTCTTTCGCATCCGGCGCGAAACGGGCCAACATGTCCTTGATTTCGGTCAGTTCGCGGTGCAGCTCGGGAAGCGGTACGGCGTGCAAGCCCCGCACCCCAATGGCCTCAACAGGCGGCCTGCCGCCCCCGGTCACGGCGGGCGCCGCCGCGGCCACCGGTTCCGGCCAAGGGGGACTGTCCCCCTTGGGCCCCGGGGGGACTGTCCCCTTTCCCGGGGGGACGGTCCCCTTTTCGTCCAGGGCGGCGGTCACTTCCAGGCGCCGGGGGCGGAAAAAGCCAAAAAACCCCTTGGACCGCACCTTCCGGCTGGAGATGATCACCGCCTCCGGGCCGAGATCCGCCTTGATCAGTCCCATCGCCTCGCTCATGTCTTGCGCCAGGTAGCGCTTAATCCTCATCCAAGGTCACCGTCGCAGTCGCCTCCACGTCAATCTGCGGCGCGATCTCCTGCAGCGCCAGGATGGACAGGTGCGGGAAATGTCGCTCGGTCAGGCGCCGGAGCGGCAGCCGCACCCGGCTGGAGCAGAGCAGGGCCGCGACATGCCCCTTGCCCTGCGCCCTTTCCACCGCGGCCCCCAGGCTCTGAATGAACCTTTGGGCAACCCCCGGTTCCAGGACCGGGAAGGCGCCGAGCGCCGTCGGCTGCACGGCGTCGATCAGCCGCTGTTCAAGCCGCGGGTGCAGGGTGATCACCCGGATTTTCCCGCCCTCCCCGGCGTGCAGGCGGGAGATGGTGCGGGACAGCGCCTTGCGCGCCGCTTCGGTCAGCGTGTCCTCGTCCCGGTCCTGCCGGGCGCAGTCGGCCAGCGCCTCGAGGACGGAAACCAGGTCGCGGATCGGGACGCGTTCTTTCAGTAAATTTTGCAGCACCTTCTGCACCTCACCCAGCGACAGGAGGCCGGGAACCAGTTCCTCGACCACCGCCGGGTTCTTCTCCTTGACCACGTTTAAAAGTTCCTGGACCTCCTGCCGCCCCAGCAATTCATGCCCGTGCCGCTTGATGAACTCGGAAAGGTGCGTCGCCAGGACGGTGGCCGGGTCGACCACGGTGAACCCGTCGATTTCGGCGGCTTCCCGGTTCTCGGGCGTGATCCACCAGGCCGGCAGCCCAAAGGTCGGTTCCCGGGTGGGAATACCGCGTACGGTCCGGTCCCCCGCCGGGTCCATCGCCAGATAACGCCCGGGTTCCAGCGCGCCCTCCGCCGCTTCCGCGCCGCGCATTTTAAAGACGTAGCTGTTCGGCTTCAACTGCAAATTGTCCCTGATCCGGATCGGGCGGACGTAAACGCCGAGTTCCTGGGCGCTTGTCCGCCGCACACCGGCCACCCGGTGCAAAAGGTCGCCGCCCTGTTCCTCGCTGGCCAGCGGGATCAGGTTGTATCCGATCTCCACTTCCAGCGGGTCGACCTGGAAATAGGCGAGCACGTTTTCCGGCTCGCGTTTTTGCTCGCGCACTTCCTTGGCGGCCGCCTCCCGGGCGGTCGCCGCCTCGCGGCGGCGTTCCTCCCGGTTCAGGTTGTAAGCCAGAAAACCAAGAGCCGAGCCCATCCCCAGCAACAAGAGGTTCGGCATGGCCGGAATAAGGCCCATCACCACCAGCACACCCGCAACCACCACCAGCACCCGCGGAAAACTCAAGAACTGCCGGGAAAGGTCGTCCCCGAAGCCCGTGTCCGAAGCGGCCCTGGTCACCAGGATGCCGGTGGCGGTGGATACCAGTATGGCCGGAATCTGGGTGACCAGGCCGTCGCCGATGGTCAGGATGGTGAAGGTGGTCAGCGCCTGCTGCGCGTCCATCTGCATTACCGTAATGCCGATCACCAGCCCCCCGACGATGTTGATGAACACAATCACCAGCCCGGCGATGGCGTCCCCGCGCACGAACTTGGTGGCGCCGTCCATCGCCCCGTAGAAGTCCGACTCCCGCTGCAGCCGCCGGCGCCGCTCCCGGGCCTCCTGCTCGGTGATCAGCCCGGCGTTGAAATCGGAGTCGACCGCCATCTGCTTCCCGGGCATGGCGTCCAGGGTGAACCGGGCGGCCACCTCGGCCACCCGGCCGGACCCGTTCGTGATGACCACGAACTGGACCAGGGTGATAATCAGAAACACAATGAACCCCACGATATAACTCCCGCCGACCACGAACTCGCCGAAAGCGGCGATCACCTGGCCGGCCTCCGCCTCGCTCAGGATGAGCCGGGTGGAGGAGATGTTCAGCGCCAAACGGTAAAGGGTGACCACCAGAAGCAACGTGGGAAATACCGAGAACTCCAGGGCGTCGGTCACAAAGAGCGTAATTA
Source organism: Bacillota bacterium (assembly GCA_040757205.1). Lineage (NCBI taxonomy): Bacteria > Bacillati > Bacillota > Bacillota bacterium. The sequence goes on along the minus strand of JBFLXL010000003.1, from coordinate 180,201 downwards.
AAAGGATGACCATCCCGAGCACGAGGCTGATGACCAAGAAGAAGTCCAGGGCGGCCGGCGGCAGGGGGATGATGATCAGGAGTACGATGCCGACAATCAGGCCCGCAACAATTATGTCCGTGTACCGTTTGATCCAGGGCTGCCGTTCCACCACCGCCGCCATGGCCCGCCCTCCCCTCTCCGGTCGTCAGCCGCCGGTCCCGGTCTCCCGCCCCTTTTCCTGTCCCGGGTCCCCCGTCCCCCAAATTCTGACTCCTAGCTTCTGGATTCTGAATTCTGGATTCTAAATTCTGTCTCCTGTCTCCTGAATTCCGACTTCCGACTTCCGACTTCCGACTTCCATTTCAGGCGGTAGATCATGGCCAGGATCTCGGCCACCGCCTGGTAAACGGCCACCGGGACGCTCTCGCCCACCGCCGTCCGCCGGTAAAGGTACTGGGCCAGCTCCCGGTTTTCCACCACCGGCACCCGGTGCTCCGCGGCCAGTTCCTTGATCCGCTCCGCCAGGTACCCCGCGCCCTTGGCTGTCACCTGCGGCGCGCTCATTTCCCCCTCCTTGTAGCGCAGGACCACCGCCACGTGGATCGGGTTGGTGACCACCACGGTCGCGCGCGGCACCTCGTCCTTGATCCGGTTCAAGGAAATCTCCCGCTGCCGCTTCCGGAGCCAGCTCTTCAGGTGCGGGTCGCCCTCCGTCTGGCGGTACTCGTCGCGGACCTCGGACCGGGTCATCATCAGGCTCTTGTGGTGCGTGTGCCGCTGGTACACCAGGTCCAGCACCGCGATCAGGAGGTAGGCGCCGGCCGCCGCGGCCGCCACCGCGAGCAGCACGTTGTGCAACAGGTACAGCCCTTGTCCGGGACTCATGGCGGAAAGGATGAGCAAATCCCCGACGCGGGCGTACAGTACCCAAAAACAAATGGTGCCGACCAGGAAGATGATCAGCGTCGCCTTCGCGGACTCGAACAGGCCTTGGCCGCTGAAGATCCGCTTGAATCCCTGCACCGGGTTCAGCCGCTCGAGTTTCACCGCCAGCACGCTTGGGGCGAAGACGAAACCTACCTGGGCAAAACTAACGAGTACCGTGACGAAAAACGCGACGGCCACCACGGGCAGGATCACCCCCGAAAACAAGGTCAGCGACAGCAGCACGAAGTAGCTCGTGTTTTCGGCCGTCGGGCTGTAACCGGTGAAATTTTGCAGGTACACCGAGAACAACCGTTGCAGGCTGATGATAAACCCTTCCAGCCCCACGAGGAACAGCAGGAGAATCGCGGCCAGGCTCACCGCCCCGGTGAGGTCCCTGCTCTTGGCCACCTGGCCTTTGCGCCGGGCCTCCTGGAGCCTGCGCGGCGTGGGTTGTTCCGTTTTCAGCTGCCCCGATTCTCGCCCCTCCGCCATCTCAGCCGCTCCCCAAAAGCTTCATCAATACCAACAGGTCCTCGGTCATCCGCCCGAACGCCCGGGTCATGACCCAGCCGATCACCGGGACGGCCACCATCAGCGCGAACAGGCCGGCGAGGATTTTTACCGGGAAACCGAGCATGAACACGTTGATCTGGGGCACCATCCGGACCATCAGCCCCAGGATGGCATCGGTCGCTAAAAGCACCGCCATCACCGGCGCGGCGACGGTCAGGGCGATCAGGTACAGTCCTCCGTAGGTCTTGGCCATGAACAGGGTGGTCTTCATCTGGGGGAGAGCGGCGCCCAGAGGCACCAGTTCAAAGCTCTGGGCCAGCCCGGCGATGAGCAGGTGGTGCCCGTCGATGGACACGAAGAACACCAGGGCAAAAAGCCACATCAACCGGGAGACGAGCGCCCGCTCCCCTTCCGTGCCCGGATTCATCATCTCGGCCATGGCGAAGCCGATCTGGAACCCGATGTACTGCCCGGCCAGCAGGAACCCTTGGAACACCAGGCCGGTAAAAATCCCCAGTCCCAGCCCGACCGCCGCCTCTTTGGCCAGCGCCAGGGCAAACCCCAGGAAGCTGTCCAGCGGCGGCGGCGCCGCCTGCGCCTGCGCGGCCGGCAACAACGCCAGCGCAAGCACGAAAGCCAGGCCCGCTTTCACCGCCGGCGGGACCCCCCGTATCGCGAACACCGGGCAGACGGCGATGAACGCCGCGAGCCGGGTAAACACCAGCAGAAAAGTAACCATCTGCCCGAGGTCCACCAATTGCTCCATACCGGCCTCAAACCCCGGACATGCGTCCGAAGAGGTCCGCGGTGTAGTCGGTGAGCATCTTCACGTACCACGACGCCAGGAGCAAGAGCGCCAGGAACACCGCTATCATCCGCGGCACGAAGGTGATCATCTGGTCCTGGACCTGGGTGGCCGCCTGCAGGATACTGATTACCAACCCGACCAAGAGGCTCACCAGCAGGGGCGGCGCCGTCAGCAGCAGGATCATCATCAGCGCTTTTTGGACCAGTTCCACCGCCAGGGTGTCGGACATCGGCTTTGGTCACGCTCCCTCCACTCAGAAGAAGCTCTCCACCAAGGACTGGACCACCAGGTACCAGCCGTCCACCAGCACAAACAAAAGGAGTTTGAACGGCAGGGAGATCATTACCGGCGGCAGCATGAACATGCCCATGGAGAGCAGAATGCTGGCCACCACCATGTCAATGATCAAAAACGGCAGGTACAACATAAAACCCATGGTGAACGCCGTCTTCAGCTCGCTGATGATGAAGGCCGGGATGACCACCGTAATCGGCAGTTCATTGGGAACCGGGTTTTCGATTTCGGCCAGGCGCACGAAAAGGTCCAGGTCCTTCTCCCGGGTGTGCCGGAGCATGAAGTCCCGCAACGGCCCCGCCGCCCTTTCCTGGGCCTCCGCCTGGTCGATCTCCTCCCGGAGAAACGGTTCAATCGCCTGCTCGTTAACCTGCGCGTAAACCGGCGCCATAATGAATACCGTCAGGAACAGGGCCAGACCGATCAACACCGATCCCGGCGGCGCCTGGGGGATGCCGATGGCGATGCGCAGGAACGCGAGCACCACCACGATCCGGGTGAAGGAGGTCACCATCACCAGGAAGGCCGGGAGAAGCGATATTACAGTGAGAAAGATCAGGAGCCGGACGCTGGATACCAGTTCGGCCGGCGATTCGGGTTCGCCGATGGTCAGGTCGATGTCCGGGATGGGCAAGGGGGCTTGAGCCCAGGCGACCGAGGGGGACAGTCCCCCGGAGGCCCACAGGGCACCGGCGTAAGCCGCCAGTCCGGCGGCGGCCGCGACGATGAACGCGGTCCGCCTCATCGACCGCGCCCCGCGCGGAACCGGGCAAATCTCCCGTAGAGCGCGCGCCATCCCAAGGGGGACAGTCCCTTTTGGGCCCCGACCGCCGGGGCGGCGGTGCCCGGCTCACGGGCGGCGGTGCCCGGACTGTCCCCGCCACGGGACCCGCCAGGGGGACTGTCCCCTTTGCCCCTCCAGGGGGACTGTCCCCTTTGCCCCTTAGGGGGACTGTCCCCTTTGCCGTCCCCTTCGTCCGGTGTTTCCGTCTGAAAGACCTCCGGCAGCTCGTCCATCTCCTTCACCACCGTCACCGCACCCTCGTGGTAGGCCAGCAGGTAGTATCGCCCCCCCACCCGGACCAGGCTCATCCCGGTCTTCGGACCGAGCGACAACTGCTCCACCACCCGCATCCGACGCGCGCCGGCCATACCGGACAGCATTCGCGGCACCAGGTACTTCAAGAGCACCACGCACAGCAGAAGTACCAGCGGCAGGGCGACCGCCAGCCTCAGGAAGGCCAGAGTGCCTTCGCTCACGGCTGTTTCTCCGCGCCGGGCGCCTGCGGTTGGGTAATGGAATGCACCCGGACCACGAAGGAGTCGTTGATGACCAGCACCTCGCCCCGGGCCACCTTCACACCGTTGACCATCACGTCGATGGTTTCGCCCGCCGCCCGGTCCAAGCCGACAACCGAGCCCTCGTGCAGCCGCAGGAATTCCCCGACGGTCAAGGTCATTCTTCCCAGCTCCGCGGATACGTTCACTTGAACGTCGTCCAGGTACTCCAAGGAAAACCTTGACCCGGGGATCCCGGCCTTGCCGGCCCGCTCAAACCGGGGGAACTGCACCTTTTTTACGGTGGGACCCGGTTCCTGCTCCAGGCCGGACAAAAACCGCCTGATTTCTTCCTCATTCATCAACGCTCACTCACCTGCCCCGATAAAGGGGGACAGTCCCCCTTTTTACTTTGAAACAAGTTCCCCAAAAAGGGGGACTGTCCCCCTTTTTTCCCTTTTTTGCCCTCGTGCATCAACCCCCGTGTCACCCGTCCCTTATCCTCGAGTCCTACTGGACCAGAAACTCCGTGAAATAGACTTCCTTGATTTCGCCTTTCTCCAGATGCCGGTTGATCTCGCGGCGGATTTCCTCCCGAATGGTCTCCGGCGCCTCCCGATCCCTCAGGTCGGAGCTGCTTTTCTGCCGCAAGAGGAACACCAACCCGTCCCGGATCCGGTGTTCCTTTTCCTTGAGTTCCTCCTCCAGGGTCCCGGGATCAACGTACTCCAGCGTGAGCGCCATCCGGAAGTACCGGCCGCCGGGCGGATCCGCCAAGTTTACCACCAGGTTGCCGAAATCCATCGTCTTGGTAACCGCCGGTTTTTCCGCCTTCTGTCCCGTCTCCGCCCCGCCGGGCTTAAAGAAGTTGAAAGCGGCCGCCCCGGCGGCGGCCACCAACAAAACCAGCACCACCAGCAGGAACTTGCTCCTCTTCTTCTTTTTCGGGGCGGCGGCGTTTGGTGCCGTGTTCGGTTCCCGGCCTGCAGCCATTACTTCAACATCCCCCGCTCTCTCTTCGTTATCGCTTCAGGTTGATCAGCTCTTGCAGCATCTCGTCCGAAACGGTGATTACCCGCGCATTGGCCTGGAAGCCGCGCTGGGTGGTGATCATGTTGGCGAACTCGGTGGACAGGTCCACGTTCGACATCTCCAGGGCCCCGGAAAGCAATTTACCCTGGCCGCCCGTGCCGCCGGGCACACCCCAACCCTGGTTGTAGGGAACGGGGGGAGTGCCGGTCAGGGGCACCTCGTACAGATTGCCCCCCAGGCGGGAGAGGTTTTCCGGATTGCTGTAGTTGTCAACCAGGATCAGGGCGGCCCGGTCCATTTGCCCGTTGATATATACCAAGCCGTTCGGGTCGATGCGCAGGGTGGTCAGGCTGTTGGGCAATGGCCCTCCGGGAGCGGCCGCAGGGTCAAAAATCCGGATCCGCTCCCCGGGACCTGCGGGCACAGTATAAGTTCCGGCATTCACGTTCGCAATGTCAGTTGGATTCAGCCGGCTCGCCTCACCCACACCCAGCACATGCAGCCCGGCCGCGTTTACCAGGTAACCCTCGTTGTTCACATAGAACGAGCCGTCGCGGGTGTAGCTGTACTCGATGATGCTGGTCCCGCCCCATCTTCCGAGGCGGAAAAAGCCATTGCCATCGATCATGATGTCCAGCACCCGGTTGGTGGTGGTGGGCGAACCCTGGCCGAACAGCATGTCGATGGACTGCACCGTCATCCCCAAGCCGATCTGGGCCGGGTTGACCGAGTCCACGCCGATGTTGGACGCTGAGTTGCCGCGGATGTTTTGGCTCAAGACCTCCTGAAAGTTCACCCGGCCCATCTTGAAGGCCGTGGCGTTCACGTTGGCGATATTGTTGGCGATGACGTCCATGCGGATCTGGTGGTTGCGCAGGCCCGAAACGCCCGCACTCAACGATCTGATCATTTAAGATGTCCTCCCTTTATTATTTAGTCGTGGGTTGCTTCCGTCGTTCGGCAACCCGCAGCCTCCGGAAGGACCGGCTGCCTACTTCACGATCACCGCGCTGTCGATGTCGGTAAACACGCTGTTCGCCGCCGCCTCACCGTTGACGGCCGTGACCACCGTCCGGTTGGCGATGCTGGTCACCAGGGCCAGATCACCGTAAATCAACAGCGACCGGCGGGACCCCTTCGCCTCGGCCAGGAAAGCGGCCTGGTTGATTTTTTTTAGGTCGTGCGGCCCAAGGCTGATCTGCCGCTCGGCCAGCCGCCGCTGGGCGTGCGCGGAGAACTTCAGTTCATCCTGCCTGATTTCCCGCTGCAGCAACTCGCCGAAGCCGGGTTCGCCGCTTCTCGGCACCCCGAACCGCTCATAAGCGGCGGTGCTCGGTGGCGCGGGCACGGACGGCGCCGGTACTTTGCCGATCTTACCGACCATCACTATCCGACCTCCACAACCTGGCCGATGTCGTAACTCTCCGCTCCAAGCACCACCCGGGCGCCGAACTCGTTCAAGAGCACCCGTTCCACCGTTCCCGATATCCGCCGGTTATCGGCCAGGACAACCACTTCCCGGCCCACGATCTCCGCGGCCTGGGCCAGATACGCCGCCCGGCTCATTTCCCGAAGCGCCTCCTCCACTTTGACCAGGCGCTCAAGCATCCCGAACTGTACCGCCTGCTCCATCACCTTGTCGGTGTCGGGCGGCGAGAACGGGCTCGGGTTTTTGAACTGCGCCACCAGGAGCTTCAGGAAAGTTTCCTGGTCGAACAAACCGCCCGATGCCCGGGGAGCCGTCGTTTTCGCGGGCGGTGCGTATTCGCTGCCTACTCCCTGTACCGGCACTGTTTCATAACCTCCTTCCTAAACCAGGTAATTCACACCGTTTGACCTCGATTCCGACTGCTTGGCGCCGCTGGGTTGCTCACCGGCCACCTCCCCCGGAGTCCCCGGTGAGAGCCATGGACCGCGGAAGAACCGCGGCGCTTGGTCGTGAGCCTCCTCGTGGCCCAGGAACACGCCTGCGTTCCCAACATTGATCTCCTGGCGGGCGAGCGCCTCCCGCAAGTGGGGCAGCGCCTGCTCAATCACCGCCTTGACTGCCCGGTCCGGGGTGTAGAACAGCGCCTCCAGCCCCTGACGGCTGAAGGTCAACTTCATGGTCACCCGCCCGAGTTCCGGGGGTTCGAGCGCGATGCTCACCCGGACCGCCTGCCCGGCTTGGACCTGCAACTGCCGGACGTGGTGCACCACCGCCTCGGCAAGCTGCCGCGCCACCGGGTAAGGGTCAAGGACCGCGGGGCGCAACCCCGGCGGTAGACCATCCGGAATTCCCTGTACCTGACCCCCTTTGGGCGCCGGAACCTGCCGTTCGAAACCGGTGGGTGCTCCGGCGGCTTCCCGGACGTCGGCGGTGGCGGACTGTACCGGGACGCGGGGCACCTCCGCAACGGAGACGGCCGCCGCCGAACGGGCCTGAGACGGGCCGGGCAACTGCTGGTGGGCGGAAAAGGGCGCCGTTCCCTCTTCCGGTACCGGTACCGCCGGACGCACCGTCTCAGGCGTCCGGCCGGAAGCCGCCTCTCCAGCGCGGGGCACCCACGTCAGTGGGTCGGGCCGGGCCGGGTCGGTCGGAGGTGATTGCGGGCCGTCAACCGCGCGGGACACCCACGAGTGGGCCGGCCGGACTGGGACCGGCGCGGCTCTTTCCAACACCAGCTCGGCTCTTACTTCAGCGGACTGCACGTGCCCCCGGGAATCCCGGTCAGTCAAGAGTGCCGCGCCCGATGCGGACCGGTCCGCGCCGGGTGCCGGATCCAAACCGGCCGGAACTCCGCTGGGGCGGTTTTGGGCCGTAGCTTGACCAGGCGTTTGCGCCTCCCGGGCCGCCGGTTCAGCCCCGGGCCCGCCCAAAACTTGCGGTTCCGGTTCGGCAAATCCAACGGCCGCCTGCGGAACGCCCCTTCCCTGACCGGGATCGAGGCGGGTGAAAACGTCTGCCGCAGGCTCCGCGATTCCGGGCGGGGCTGATGCCGGTGGTCCAAAATCCTGAATAACGTGCGGCAGGCCCGCCGCTGCGCTATGGCCGGGACCGCCGGACGCACCCCAAGCGGCCGCCGCGGGCCTCGGAGCGAGCGCCGCACCACCACTTAGGGGAATGCTGCCCGTGACCGGTAGGGCCCGCGCATTCTCCGGGCCGGCCGGCGCTTGCGCTTTCCCTGCCGGTCCGGGCAAGTGGGTACCGGGGTCGGTTTGGGCACCGGCCGGAAAAGTGCCGCCCGTTTTACCGCCGTTTCCGGAAACGGCTTCCGCCAGGGTCACGGAGGCAGGTACAACCCCCAAGGCCGGCACTTCTTCCGGAGGCTTGCCGGCTCCCGGAATGCGCTGCCGCGCGGACCGCAGGCAGGCCGTGAAATCGGCCGCCGGCGGGGTGCCGCCGCCGCCGCCGGGTCCGGATCGGCCTGGCGGGGCTACCGGACACCCTTCTCCGGGGATTTCAGTCACCGTCAACTCCATCTATTCACCTCCCTTCTTCTTTGTCTGGTTGTACTGGAAAGACCGGGTGCCCGTGTCATCCAGTTCCTTGGTCTCCCGGGCGGCCTCCCGGGCGCGGAAATGCGCGTACTGCTTTTCCTTGAGCCGCTCCAGGACCGCCCGGTCCCGCCTGGCTTCCACCACGCGGGTGCGCTGTTCTTCCACCTCCTCTTGCCGCCGGGCCAAGGCCCGAACCTCCTCCGCACCACGCCTGTCCAAGTGCTCGCGGTAGCAGTCCAGGAAAAGACCCGTGGTCAGGTCAAAGCCGGCTGGAGCGTCCTGCTCCAGGGTTTGGGCCAGCAGGCGCCGGGTTTCGGCCAGCCGGTCCTCGCAGGCCCGCCTGCACATGGCGGCGAAAGCCAGATCCTGCTGGGCCAGTTCTTCTTTCCGCGTGCGGACTTCCAGCACCGGAGCGAGCCGGAAAACAAACTTAGACACCACCGGCACCCGCCTCCACCGCAAGGTATTGCAGGCGGGCCAGGGACTCGGCAAAACCGCTGAAGTCCCCATGGTCCTGCTGCAAGAACTCCGTGATCGGCCCGTATTTGGTCAGGGCCTCGTCCACCAGTGGGTTTGAACCGGAGACGTACGCCCCGATGTTCACCAGGTCTTCCGCCTGTTTGAAGGCGGCCAGCAGACGCCGGAGCTTCGCCGCGTGACGCTGGTGTTCCGGACCCGCGATGTCGGGCATCAGCCGGCTTACGCTCTGCAGCACGTCGATGGCCGGGTAATGGTTCTTCGCCGCCAACTCCCGGTCCAAAACTATGTGGCCGTCCAGGATGCTCCGCACGGCATCCGCCACCGGCTCCTGCAAATCGTCTCCCTCCACGAGCACGGCGTAAAAGCCGGTGATCGAACCCGCCGCGCTTGTCCCGGTACGCTCCAGAAGCTTGGGGAGCAGGGCGAACACCGAGGGGGTGTACCCCCGGGTGGTCGGCGGCTCTCCCACCGCCAGGCCCACCTCCCGCTGCGCCAGGGCAAATCGGGTGACCGAGTCCATCAGGAACAAAACGTCTTTGCCCTGGTCCCGGAAGTACTCGGCAATCGCCGTGGCCACCATCGCCGCCCGCAGCCGGATGAGCGCCGGCTGGTCGGAGGTGGCCACCACGATTACCGAGCGGGCCAGGCTCTCCGGCCCCAGGTCGCGCTCGATGAAATCCTTGACCTCACGGCCCCGCTCGCCCACCAGGGCCACCACGTTAACGTCGGCGCTGCAGTACCGGCAGAGCATCCCCAAAAGTACGCTCTTGCCCACGCCGCTCCCCGAGAAAAGCCCCAGGCGCTGACCACGCCCGCAGGTCAGGAAACCGTCAATCGCCCGCACGCCCGTCTCCAGCGGGCGGTCGATGCGCCGGCGGCTTAAGCAGTCGGGCGGCGCGTTGTGTACTGGATACTCTTCAACCGCATCCGGCCCCCAGGGGGACTGTCCCCTTTCTGATGTCCCCTTTCCGATGTCCCCTTTCTGATGGCGGCCGCCGTTCGTCAGCAGCTGCCCGAGACCGTTCACCACTTGCCCAAGCAGATGCACCCCCACCCGGACCGTGAGCGTCCGGCCGAGCGGCTCCACCCGGCAGCCCGACCTGATGCCGCGCAATTCCCCCAGCGGCATAAGCAGGGAGGTTCCGCCCCGAAAACCGACCACCTCCCCCTGGACCGGGTGTGTCTCCCCGGGGACGTACACCGCGCAGATCTCGCCGATGAAAGTGTTCAGGCCCTCCACTTCCACCGTCAGGCCGACCACCTTGGTCACCCGGCCGAGAAAGCGGAACGGCCGCACCGCTTTCACCCGCGCACGCCAGGCCTCGAAGTCCAGGCCGAGGTTCTTTGCCGGCGACTCACTGCCCACGGAATCTTCCTCCTAAAATGCCTGGCACCTGACTGCGAAATCTTAAGGAGGGCTGCCTTCTCCTATAAGACAACCATGCCGCTCTAGCGGCACCATCGGAAGGATGAAAATACCCCTCACCCTGACCCTCTCCCAGAGGGAGAGGGATTTTCAGGGTAGTTAATAAGACAAGTGCCCGGCACCACTTTCAACCCTTTCAACACCTCGCGCCAGCGCACTTCCGTGGTGGCGTCCACCAGACCCTGCTCCGTTTCCACCAGGCAACCGCCCCGCTCCAGGCCGGCGTCGCCGATGATCCGGAGCGATGCCCCCTCGGGCAGGAGCGTTTTGAGCACCGGCACCGCATCCAGCAGCGCGCCGACGTGGGCGGGATGAACGTATAAGACCACGCTTTCGCGCTCCCGGACTGCGTCCAGGGTCTCCCGGGCCACGGCGGCGATGGTCTCCGGGCCGAGTTCCAACTGCCCGGCGACCAGTTTCTCGGCGATCGCCACCGCCAGGGTTCGGACCTCCACGGCGAGTTCCTCAAGGGTATGCCGCCGCAGTGCCTCCGCCTCCCGCAACACGCCGCGGGCGGCCTCCCGGACCTGGACCGCCTCCTTCCGCGCCTGCTCCAGCCCTTCCTGGTAGCCCTCCCGCCACCCTTCGTCGTAGGCTCGTTTCTTGATTTCGTCCGCTTCAATCCGGGCCAGTTGCAGCACCTTCTCCGGCTCGGATCCGCTCATGAGCTCGTCCGGCGACCCACCGCCCGTTCCCTTCAGCATCAGCTGGAACGGCTGTTGGTCTCCCACGGCCGCGCTTTTAAGAACCCGCCCGGCGGCACCCCCCGGGCTAGACAACGAGGGCGTCTTCGCCGCCACGCGAGACCACCACCTCTCCGGTCTCCTCCAAGGCGCGGATTACCTTCACGATCCGCTGCTGGGCCTCTTCCACTTCCTTCAGGCGCACCGGACCCATATACTCGATTTCCTCCCGCAGCATCTGGGAAGCGCGCTGGGACTGGTTCTTGTAGATCTTTTGCCGCACTTCGTCGTTCGCCCCGCGGAGCGCCAGCGCCAGGTCCTTGTTGTTGACCTCCCGCAGAATCCGCTGCGTGGACACGTCGTCCAGTTTTACGATGTCCTCGAAGACGAACATCTGCTGGCGGATCTCTTCCGCCAGCCGGGGGTCGTCGCGCTCCAGTTCCTCCAAAATCGATTTCTCGGTCGAGCGGTCGGCCATGTTCAGCATGCGCACCAGTGCTTGCACCCCGCCGACGTCCATCACCTCTTCGGTCATCACAATGGAAAGCTTGCGCTCGAGGACCCGCTCGACGTCTTGGACCACCTCGGGGGAGGCCCGCTCCATCGTCGCAATCCGCCGGGCCACCTCACTGCGCTCCTCGGGCGGCAGGGCTCCCAGGATGATACTGGACTGGGACGGCTCCAGGTAGGACAAGATCATGGCGATGGTCTGCGGGTGCTCGTCCCGAATGAAATTCAACATGTGTTTGGGGTCGGTTTTCCGCAGCGAGTAGAAAGGAATGGTCTTTTGGGTGGCGGTAAGCCTCTTGAAGATGACTTCGGCCCGTTCCCGGCCGACCGCCTTATCCAGCATCTCCCGGCAATATTTCGGCCCGCCCTGGATCAGGTACTGCCGGGCCTCGTAGAGCTGAGCGAATTCATCGAGGACCGTGTCCCGGACCTCGGGCGGCACCCGCTCCATCTGGTTGACCATAAAGGAGATTTCTTCAATCTCTTCGTCGAAGAAGTCGTGCTTTAAAACCCGCGCCGACAGGTCCGACCCGAGCGAGATCAGGAAGATGGCCGCTTTTTTCAGTCCCGGTTTGGTCGTCACTACTCCCGCCCCCTATTTCTCGCTCAGCCAAACCTTGATGATCTGCGCCACTTCTTCCGGTTTTTGCTTGGCCAACTCCCGGGCGCCCCGCTGCCTGTCGCTTAATCGGGCCACTGGTTCCGCGGACGCCACCGACAGGGGGGCGAGTTCCTCCACCTCAGGCTGCAGGCGTGGGCGCGGAGTCCGCCCGAGACGCCGGCCTACCACCACGCCGGTGATAATCAGGATCAGAAGCAGGAGCAGCGCGCCCCCGGCCAGCGCCGCGTAGTAGATAAGCTGTTGGCGCTCCCGTTCCGCCGCCGACGCCTCGGCCTTCTGCAAATCTGCTTCGAGCTGTTCCTGGTAGGTGGTGTCAAAAGCCATCGGCGCCACCAGGATCTGGTCCCCCCGTTCCGGGTTGAAGCCCAAAGCGGCGGTGATCACGTCCTGGATTTGTTCGGTTTGGGCGGCGTTCAACTCCCCGTCCACCACCACCGAGGTGGACAGGCGCCGAACCTCTCCCGGCGGCTGGGACACCGTCCGCTGCAGCGTGCCCACCTGGTAATTCGCCGTCCGCTCCTCGCGTGCGTACGATTGGCTCTCTGTCCCGCCACCGGCCAAGGGGTAGGCGGGGGGGGGCAGGTTGGCGTCGGTTCCGGGCACGCCGCCCCCGGCGCCGGTACCCTCGCTCTCTTCCCGCACCGTCTGCTCGCTCACCATCTGCGCTTCCCCGTAGGGCACGGTGGACACCGATTGCTGCTGGGAAAAGTCCAAATCCGCGGAGATCATGGCCACCACCCGGTCGGGGCCCACGATCCGCTGGAGCATGTTCTGGAGCCGCATTTCCAGTTCGCGCTCGTAGTTGCGCTTGATTTCCTGGTGGGTGAGCGCCAGACCCGAAACCGGGTCCTGACGCCCGTCCGGGTTCAAAAGCCGGCCCCGCATGTCGACAAGGTGCACGTTTTCCGGCGTCAGCCCCTCCACGCTGCCGGAGATCAACGCCACCACCCCCCGGACCTGGCTCTGGTTCAGGTCCGCGCCGGGACGGAGCTTTACGGCCACGGACGCCGTCGGGGGGGCTTTCTCGGTGGCGAACACACTCTTTTCAGGCAACACCAGGTGCACCCGGGCCGCTTCCACCTCGTCCAACTGGACGATGGTACGGCGCAGCTCCTCCTGGAGGGCCCGTTGGTAGTTGATTTGCTGTTCGAATTCGGTGATGCCCAGTTTGGTGCGGTCGAAGAGTTCCCAGCCGGCGCCGTCCGCCCCGAGGGCCCCGGAGGTCGCCAGGTGAATCCGGGCCTGGTCCACGTGGGCGCGGGGAACCCGGATGGTGGTACCCCCGTCGCTCAGGATGTAGGGGATACGCATCCCGTCGAGCTGTTCCACGATCGCCCCGGCCTCCCGGGGTTCCAACCGGGCGAAGAGAGTAGCGTAGTTCATCTGCCGGACAAACTGTCCCAGATAGTAAAGAGCCAGCAAGGACCCCAGGACCAGCAGAACGAGCGCAACCTTGTGGGTGATGCTCAAGGCTTGCCACCGTTCGTTCATCCTGGCCACCACGACCTGACTTTCCATCCAGCTACCTCCAGGGCTCGGCGGCCGCCGCCCCCAAAAGAGCAGCGCACACACTCTACCGGGTAATGATCAGGCCCAAGACGCCGACTTTCTCCCCGCAACCGTCAAACGTGTCCGGCCGTCGGGGGCTTTAGCCCCGGAAAACCGCACCGCCCGGGTTACAGCGGCGTGCGGTTTATCTCCTGGTAAGCTTCCAGGACCTTGTTGCGCACCTCCACAGCAAGCTGCATAGTCAGTTCCGCCTCGCGCAGGGCGATAATCACCTGGTGCACGTCCTGCACTTCCCCGGCCAGGAACTGCCGTACGGCGGTGTCCGCCCGGACCTGGCTCTCGTTCAGCCGGTTCACCGCCTCGTTCAACAGCCGCCCGAAATCCCCCCCGGAGCCCGCGGTCCGCTTCTCAGGGCTCAGGGCGGGAAACAGGGGCTGCAGGACGGTTTCCTTGATCACGCGCCTTCCCCCCTAACCTAACCGTAACCTAACCGCGGCCCAGTTCCAGGGCGCGCTGCACCATCTGCTTCGCGGCGTCGAACGCCGCGGCGTTGGCCTCGTACGCCCGGCTCGCGCCCATCAGGTCCACGAATTCCCGGTTCAGGTCCACGTTCGGGTACCGCACGAATCCAGCCGCGTCGGCGTCCGGGTGTTCGGGTTCATGCACCATCCGGAGCGGGCTCGGGTCCTTGACCACGGCCGTCACGCGCACGCCGGCGCCGGTGAAAAAGGGGGACACGGCGAACAAGGGGGACTGTCCCCTTTGGACCCCAGGGGGGCTGTCCCCTTCCCGGACCCGTTCGAGATGCTGGGCGAAAACCGGCACCTCACGCCGGTAGGGACCGCCTTCCCGGGTCCGGGTGGTGTGCACGTTGGCGATGTTGTTGCTGATCAGGTCCAGCCGCAGGCGCTCGGCCGTCAAGCCCGAACCGCTGATCGCAAAACTCTTGAAAAAGCTCACGCTCTACCTACCTCCCGCCCCTGATAACGTGGGCATAAATGCCGTGCTTGCCGGACCAGAACTGGCTGACCGCCCGGTACCCGAAGGCGTTGTCCACCAACTCCACCATTTCCCGGTCCAGATCGACGTTGTTGCCGTCCGCCCGCTGGGAAGTCCCCCGGACAATCTCCACGCCCGGCCCGGCCACGTCACCGGCCCGCCCCGCGAGGTGGCGGGGATCGGTCTGTTTCAGCCGGCCGGCGGAACCGTCGAGGGCCGCCTGCATAAACGACTGGAAATCGACCCGGGAGTGCTTGAAACCGGGGGTATTGAGATTGGCGATGTTGTGCGCGATCACCCGCTGCCTGAGCGCCTCTCCGTCCAGTGCCCGTGCCAGCAAAGACATCACCGGATCCTTGCCGATCATCTCCAGTCCCCCTTTGCTCAGATTCCCTAACTTTCGACATACGCCCGGACAAGACTCCCATACATCCACCACCGCATAAAAACCGCCCCATCGGGCGGCTCCGCTAAAGTAAACCCCAGCGGCTCAGCCGTCCTGTTCCAATGGAACTTCAGGACCCGTAGCTTTGCGTCCCGGACTTGCGTACCGGTTTGCCCTATCAGGGTATATGCAGTTAGTGGCACTTTTTCTCCAAACTGGTACATCTTTCCCTTGGCGTTACTTGTTTGATTTGACGATTTCTCCCGAATTCCTTCCCCATGAATGATATAAAATCTGACAAGTAAACAAAATTTTTTTCCGATCTATGCCGGGCGTGGGGAAGGCGCGTATCGGCCTAAAGAATGACAAGCAAGATGCAAATGGGATGTGGCGGCACGAAACTATGGGACCGTCTGTTCGTTTTCCGCGGCTGCGGGTCGCGCCGTCCGGCGGGGCGGACGGCCATGTTTTCCAGGAAACCTTGCCGGATTGAGGATTTATGTATGGTTTGGCCGGCGGAAACGCGAACCGCAACGAGCCGGCGTTTTTATGTTACAATACCGTATGGATGACCGGGGAGGTGTGCAGCCTTGCATACGGTGGGCATCGTCCAGGCCCGTACCGGTTCCACGCGTTTTCCGGGAAAGGTACTAAAACCCCTTGCCGGACGACCGATGTTGTCCCGCATAATTGAGCGCTTGCGATCGGCCGGGACCCTGGATGCAATTGTGATTGCCACCACCGCCTCGCCGCAGGACCGACCCGTAATCGACCTAGCCGAACAGGCCGGCGTGGCGTGGTACGCCGGCAGCGAACAAGACGTGCTGGCCAGGTATGCCGAGGCGGCGGAAATGGTGCGGGCCGACTTGGTGGTGCGCGTGACCGGGGATTGTCCCTTGATCGATCCGGATACGGTCGACGGGGTGGTGCAGTATTTCCGCGCCCACCATTTTGACTACGTGGGCGCCGGGGTGGCCGACGGTTTGCCCCGGGGGCTGGACACCGAAATCTTCACCCGCGAGGCATTGGACCGGGCCCACCGCCTGGCGCAAGGCACCCCGGCCCGCGAGCACGTCACGCTGTATATTTACCGGCACCCGGAACAGTTCCGGTGCGCCCGTTATCCGGCACCCGCCGCCTTGCAGCGTCCCGGCCGGCGTCTTTGCGTGGACGAGGAAGCGGATTACCGGTTGCTCACGCACATCTACGACCGCCTGTACCGGCCGGGGGAAATCATTGAGATCCGCGACGTGCTGGCGCTCCTGGACCGGGAGCCGGAACTCCTGAAGATCAACGCCCACGTGCGCCAGCGCACGGTGTAGCCGACCCGGCCGGGACTAGCCGACCGGAGCTAAAACAATTGGCCTTTGTATTCGGGGGAGGAAGGCATGCGCTTTATTCCGTACGGCCGGCAATCCATCGATGAAGAGGACATCCGGTCCGTCGTAGAAGTTTTGCGCTCGGACCGGCTGACCCAGGGACCAAGGGTGGTTGACTTCGAGGAGGCACTGGCTTCCTTCTGTGGCGCCCGACACGCCGTCGTCTTTTCGAGCGGCACGGCCGCCCTGCATGGGG
Source organism: Bacillota bacterium (assembly GCA_040757205.1). Classification (NCBI taxonomy): domain Bacteria; kingdom Bacillati; phylum Bacillota; species Bacillota bacterium. The sequence goes on along the minus strand of JBFLXL010000003.1, from coordinate 163,698 downwards.
CGTACTTTGCAGCCGGCCTGCAACCGGGGAGCGAGGTGATCACCTCTCCCATTACCTTCGCCGCGACGGCAAACGCGGCGCTTTTTCTCGGCGCAAAGCCGGTTTTCGCCGATATTGAGCCGGAGACGGCCAACATCGACGCCGCCCAAATCGAGAGCCTGATCACCACCCGCACCCGTGCCGTCGTCCCGGTACATTTCGCGGGGCAGCCCTGCGATCTGGAGGAAATCCGCGAGATCGCCCGGCGCCGCAATCTACACGTCATTGAAGACGCCTGCCACGCTCTGGGGGCCACATACCGGGGGGGGTCCATAGGCGGCCTGTCCGATATGACCGTCTTCAGCTTCCACCCGGTCAAACACATCACCACCGGCGAAGGTGGTGCGGTGTTGACCAACAAGACCGATTTCGGACAAAGGCTTCGGGCATTCCGAGAGCACGGCATCGCCCGCGATCCGGCGCTTTTGCTCAACCTCGACCCCGGAGCCGATCCGGAGCCCTGGTATTACGAGGTGCAGTGTCTCGGGCACAACTACCGCCTTAGCGACCTGCAGTGCGCCCTGGGCAGATCACAGTTGAAAAAGCTGGACAGGTTCCTGAGAAGAAGGAGGGAAATCGCCCGAACCTACGACCAGGCCTTCTCGGCGCTTGCACCGGCCATCCGCCCACCGGCCCGGAAGCCGGACCGGGAATCGGCCTACCACATCTACGTGGTGCGGATAGATTGGAAGGCAATCGGCAGAACGCGCCGTGAGGTATGCACCTTGTTGCGGCAATACGGCATCGGCACCCAAGTGCACTACATTCCTGTCTACCGCCACCCCTACTACCAACGCCTCGGTTACCCGCCGGGCCTTTGCCCCCGGGCTGAGGCTTACTACGAAGCCACCCTTACCCTGCCGCTCTTTCCGGCCATTACGGACGAAGAAGTCCAGCGGGTGATAACCGGCATACGGACGTTGTTTTAGCTTATAACTCTCTACCACCCCACCATATTCCAAGCGAGCGGGGTGCCGGCGGGAATGTCCCGCGTGGCCCTGCGCCCCCGTACATCTTGCAAGTGGCGCGGATGCAAGCCGTGTCCCGGCCGGATGGAACGCACGTTTTCCTCCGTGAACACCGCTCCGGCCTTCATATCTTCCACCACAAAAAGGGAGCGCCGGAAAACCCTGCTCGCGGCCTCGCGTTCGCTCACGCCGTAGTGAACCTCGCCCAGGGCCTTCTGGGCCGCCCGGATCGCCTCCACCATCGCCTTGAATTCGTGCGGCTCCAGTGAAAAAGCGCTGTCCGGACCCGGCATGCTCCGTGAAAGCGTAAAGTGTTTCTCCACGATACAAGCACCCAGGGCCACGGCCGCCACGGGTACGGCGATGCCGAGGGTATGGTCGGAAAGGCCGGCGGGCACTCCAAACGCCCGGGCCAGATGTGGGATGGTGCGCAGGTTCATCTGCTCCGGCGGAGCGGGGTAGGCGCTGGTGCACTTGAGCAGCGCGATCTGTGCCGCCCCGGCGCCGCGGGCCGCCCGGACGGCTTCTTCGATCTCTCCCAGGCTGGCCATACCCGTGGAAATAATCAACGGCTTGCCGGTACGGGCCATCTTTTCTATGAGGGGGATATCCACCAGCTCAAAGGAGGCGATCTTATGGACCGGGACGTCCATTGCCTCCAGAAAGTCGACTGCTGTTGGGTCAAACGCCGTGGAGAAGAAGCCGAGTTCCAGTTCTTCCGCCGCTTCCTTGAGTTTGGGCTGCCATTCCCAGGGCGTGTAGGCTTCGGCGTAGAGATCATAAAGTGTCTTCCCAGCCCAAAGACTATCCGGCGAATGGCGAAACGGAGACGAATCGACGTTTATTGTTATCGTGTCCGGTGTGTAAGTCTGTAGTTTGACGGCATCCGCACCGGCTTCCTTTGCCGCTTGCACCATGGCGACAGCCCGGTCAAACGACTGATTGTGGTTGGCCGAAAGCTCAGCGACGATATACACAGGGTGCCCGGGGCCGATCGCGCGCCCATTGATCACCATATCGCGCATTGACTTTCCTCCTCCATAATCACCGGATCAATGAACACGGTCCTAATTGAACCGTTCAGCTTGATCTACCTCTTGCGCACCGAGGAAAAGGTCTTCGGTATAGCGAAGCATGACGTACCCATCTTCAAACTCGCCGATCACTGTTTTGACCTCTTTACCCAGGACCAGGCGTATCAGTGTGCGCGGTGTAAAAGCACCGGCGGCAAAGCCTAAGTTGGCGGCCCCTCCGTACCTGGGGTTCACCTCTATGAACTTGACCTTCCCTTCATGCCAAAAACACTGGATAGTGTTATGCCCAATAAGATGGAGGGATTGGGCCAGCCGTGCGGCTTCTTGCATTATATCAAAGTTTTTGCACGTCCTACCGATAAACGCCTCTCCTCCGAAGATGGAGACGCGCTCCCGGGGAACAACCGATAGAACCCGGCCGGAAAAGTCGGCGCACAAATCCACGGTGTATTCCGGGGCCTCTATGTACTGCTGGATAATCGGCTCCTTTAGGCGTGGCAGCAGGTGGGCCAATTCCGGCGCGGCCTCGACCCGGAAAGCCCGTTTGCTCCCCTTGCCAAACCTCTCCCTGACAAAGACCGGAAACCCAGCGATCTCCCCGGCTGACGCATACGTTTCGGGAACCAAAAACCCATGCTCAAGACAAAAAGCAATGAATAAACGTTTGTCCCGGCAGATTTCGACCACCTCCGGGTTAGGAACCATCACCGTCACGCCCATCCGCCGGAAGGTCGGCCGGAGCAGGGCAAAGAAGGGCAACTCTTCGTCCCGGGTGGGGATGAGAAGGCTCACGGTGTGTTTTTGACAGATCCCTTGTATGGCCGTCAAAAAATCATCGCCCAACCCGGGAGGGGTAACATAACTGTTATCGGCAAAATAGAGGGCGGCAGACAAAGGGCTGGCATCTACGGCGACAACCCGGCCTCCGCCTTCCTCCGCCAAAGCCTGCTGGAAGGCTTTTATCAGCCACACTTTGCGCGAGGCGCTTGTAATCAATACATTCATTGCTCATCTCCCAAAGGCTGCGCAAACACCAGGCAACGCCTACCAAGACCGTTCCCGGCAAAACACCGATACAAATTCCTTCTTAATTCCGAGGGCAATGCCAACTCAAAGGCCATTCGCTTTTTGTGAACCTGGCTGCCGATATCCGGATTCCCTACGTAAATATCGCCAAAGAACAAAAACATCTCCATCGGAAAATCGCCAAACATCTCCACTACTTGGAAGTCGAGCTTGCGCAGAAAACCCACCAGCGATTCAAAGTTAAAGTAATTTATATGATCCGGAGCGGTAATCCACCATGGTTCCAGGTTCAGTTTGCCGCAAGCGCATTCTTGAATTGCCGAGAAGTCATTAGGAACTTGAATCACCAAAATGCTTTGTTCAAGCATAAGCCGACGGAGACTTTGGATAAGACCCGCGGGATCAAGTATATGCTCCAGTACCTGCAGGAGTACAATGGCATCAAAGCGCCTTTCCACCCGGCCGAAGCACTCTTCTACGGAATTAAACACGGTAATGCCGGAGGATCGGGCTATTTCCGCCGCCTTTCCGGACGGCTCAATCCCCACCACGTGCCACCCTGCTTCCTGCATATATTTTCCGAAACAACCGGGGCCGGAACCCACATCCAGCAACCATCGCTCTTTCTTGTGGCTCAGATGTTGCTCCAGAGTGTCTTGTATATCGCTCCACGTGGTTTTCGAAAGCCATACCAGTTCCGAATTGCTTTCCCCGCCACCTTGCATCAACCGTTGTTCTCCAGGCGCACGGCCGCCGGCCGCCACCAGGTCATAATACTGTTCACGATAGAAGTCGTTTAGTTTCTCCGCCGTTGGCAAGGGGGCAAGGTGCCGATAACCGTATTTTGGGTTCATGATGACCTTGTACCGGTCTTTCATTGCCTCTCCCTTTCCCTTTTCCTTTCCCTTTTTCTTTCATAAACGACGGTCTGCTTGATTCCCTTCTCCAAAAGGATGCCCGGCCGCCACCCGGTTATCTGCCGTTTGACCCCTCAGCACCTCCGCAACGCGCAGTACACCGCGCCCGTCGACCAGTTGCCGACCGCGCCGCGCAAGAAGAGTACGCCTATCCTCGTCCAAAGCAAGGCGCTGCATTTTTATGCCAATCGGGCAATTTGCCTCTGCTCCGATTTCGTCCGGATCCTGATCCGGACCATCCACGAAACCCCACTCGGTCAAGATGCTCATGATTTCCCGCTGGTTGTCGGCGATCGGCAAGGCCAGTGTAGGAACTCCCAAAAACAAAAGTTCCCACACCGTGGTTCCCCCGGCCGAAACAGCCATATCGGCCCACGCCATCAACTCCGGCATGTTTTCAACATTCTCGGCCAGGCTGACGGGAAACGGGCTGGATTCGGCCGCCCGGCGCAACGCCTCCCGGTGCGGGTTCGATGGGCCGATGACCACCACCGCTTCCAGATCCGGAATGTCGATGCGAACCAGGGCTTGGATGGCCTTCAGGGTGACATTGTCAGGGTCGCTGCCGCCCATCGTCACCAGGACCTTCTTCGCTACTGCTGGAACCTCTCTCCGGTGACCACGCCAGGCCCAAAACTCCCGGCGCAACAGCGCATACCTCGTGCCCAAAAGCAACCGCGTGTAAGGTGCGTGGGAATAATGCAGACTGTGGGCATGCAGGTTCTGATTTAAAACGATATCCGCATAATAGCGGTCAAGATGAGCCGTGTCGTCAATGGCCAGCAACCGGCGGCCTGTTTCTCTTTCTTTAACCAGCCGCTGATAGGCGGAATCAAAGTGGTAACCGTCCAGCACCAGCCAGGCTCCGGGATGCGCCGCCAGCACGTTCATTACCGTCCCCGCATCCATAGGGTCCGGATGCGCGCCCTGTATTTCCACCACGTCAAATCCTTCGTTCCAAAGCCGCTGCTTCATAGCGGGACTGTCACAGGCCGTAACAAAAACCGCCTCCCCGCCGTGCTCCCGCCAGGCTTGGGCCAGAGCCAGGCAGCGCATCAAATGGCCCGTACCGATCTGTGCATTGGCATCGGCACGAATGATTAGTCTGTTAATTGCTCGATCAGCTCCTGCAACCGGTCTTTTTCAAGCCACTGCTCGTTAGTGTTGCTCGCGTATTCCCATTCCTCCGGGACCGGCCGCCCTTGTTGTTCAACTTTGGATTTCCAAAACGGAAAAGAAGGTTTCACCACGAAGTAGTCTCCATGGTCCACAACGTTACGGGCCTCGTCCTTGGAGATGAGCAACTCATGGAGCTTTTCTCCCGGGCGGACGCCGATAAATTGAATCCGGCAGTGGGGACAAACGGTCCGGGCCAGGTCAATGATCCGCATACTGGGAATCTTCGGCACAAAAACCTCGCCGCCCTGCATATTCTCCAGGCAACCGAGCACAAACGACACTCCCTGTTCCAGGGTGATCCAAAAACGGGTCATCCGCTCGTCGGTGACGGTCAAAACGTGCGCCTTTTTTTGCTTGAGGAACACGGGCACCACGCTGCCACGGCTGCCGACCACGTTGCCGTAGCGGACCACGCTGAATTTGGTGCGGCCGCCGGCGTAGGAATTCGCCGCCACCACCAGTCTCTCCAGGCACAGTTTGGTCGCCCCGTAAAGGTTTACCGGGTTCACCGCCTTATCGGTGCTAAGAGCAATGACCTTTTGGACCCCGTTATCGATGGCGGCGTCGATGACGTTCTGCGTGCCGATGATGTTGGTCTGGACCACTTCGAAGGGATTGTACTCGGCGGCCGGTACTTGTTTCAGCGCCGCCGCGTGCACCACAAGGTCGACGCCGTAAAAAGCGCGGTAAAGCCGGTCCTTGTCGCGCACATCACCGAGAAAATACCGCAGGCAGGGGTTTTCCACCGGGCTTTTTACCTGCTGCATTTCGTATTGCTTCAGCTCGTCCCGGCTCAAGATGATCAGCCGGCGCGGTTCGTATTGCTGGAGCACCGTCTCCACGAATTTCTGCCCGAACGAGCCCGTACCCCCCGTGACCAGAACCGATCTGCCGTTTAACACGCTTTACACCCGCCTCCGACCTTTACATCTTGAGATCGCTTTGGCCAGATACTGCGACATATTTCTACTCCAACCAGGAAAACCCTGCTCAACCGCAGAATTATGCAAGTAAGAACAGCCGGCAATTCTTAAAATAGTCAAGCTGCCTGAACAAGCAGCCGACAAGGTGAGAGGTGGGAAGTGAGAGGTGGGTATAAGGTGCGAGGCGGGAAGCGGAATGAGCGACAATGTCGCCGGCCGGCAGGGGAACGTCCCCCTGGAAAAGGAGACAGTCCCCCTGGAGCCCGAAGGGGCAATCTCCCCGGAAGGAGTTGGTCTTGGTTGAAAGAGATTACCTTGCCCGTCGCGGAGGCCTTGAGCCGGTGGCCCGAATTGACCGCCGACCACCTCCGGGAAGGCCTTTACCTTTACCGCGCCGAGGCGGGCGAACAGGTTTTTTTCGCGGAAATAGAAGACCGCCTCCAACAGCTTGACGGCGAAACACGGGTGACGCTGGTGTTTTTCTCCGAATCCGAACTGCTCGCCGCCACGCTGGCCGAGGCCCGTGGTTTTCTCGACCGCTGGCTCCAGCAGCTGCCCGGCATCGCGGACCGTTTTTACGGCGGCCAAGGTTCCCCGGACATGTTGGTACAATTGGCGGAGGGCCTGGAGTATTTACAGACGTTAAGCGTTCAGCTTTCGGCCCGCGGTTACGGGCTCGACGGCTGGCCGGAGCGCCTGCGGGACGCGGCCCGGGAATTGCTCCAGGTCGCGGAGGCGAACCATGCTGTCCAACAGGGAGATTTTTTGCTTTATGAGTTACAAGGTACGCTGGAGGGACTTAATGACCGGCTGGCCCGCATCGAAGTGGCGGATGGTGGGCAACAATGATTTGGGAACAGAATCTGCGCGCCATCCGGCGCCGCGATCCGGCACTGGCCGAGTTGCTCGAAAACTCGCCCGCTGCGGCTGGTTTGGCGGTGATTACCGCCAAAAACGGCGACCCGGTTCCGGTGTGGCGGGATCAGCCGCTCGCCAGCCGGTACGATCCGCGCCGCGAGGCTTACGCCTGGGCGGCGGGCATAGTCAACGACCTCTCCGCGACCGGCCGGGTTTATCTCGTTTTCGGGCTGGGTCTGGGCTACCACCTGGAGGCTCTGCTCCAAAAGGACCCCGGCGCCCACTTTATGGTTTTTGAAACCGAACCCGGATGGTGGCGGCGGCTGCTGGAACTCCGTGACGTGCGCCACCTCATCAGGCATAAGCGGGTGTTCATCCAACCCACACTGGACTTCTCGGTCGACAGCCCGGCCTTCATCCAGATAACGCAGGGCACTTTTGCCGGGGAGGTGAAGGTGGCCGAAATACCGGCTTATCGCGACCTGTTTGAGCAAGCCCACCAGCAATGGCGGCAAGGGTTGCTGGATTCACTGCGCCACATCCGGGTGGGATTGGCAACCCGGGAGCATTGGAAAGATGTGTGGCTTGAAAACAGCATCGCCAATCTGTTTGCGATTTTCGCCAATCCCGGCGTCTCCGATCTTCAAAATGGTCTGACCGCTACCCCGGCGGTGATGGCGGCCGCCGGGCCTTCGCTGAACGAACACCTGAACGTCTTGCGCGGCCTGGCCGGCCGGGTGCCGATCATCGCGGCGGGCACCGGCCTTATCCCACTGGCCCAGGCCGGCATTCACCCCGATTACGTGGTTTCCATCGACCCCGGCGAGGCCAACTACGCTGCTTTAAAGGACTGCCTGGACCTGCCCGATACCACGCTGGTCTTTTTTTCATCCCTGCACCCCCGGGTGGCGGCCGAATTCCGGGGACCGAAAGTGTCCGCCTTCGCCGATCAGGAGTATTTGCCCCAATGGCTGGGTGAGTTGGCCGGCTTTAACCATAAGGGCGTTTTGCCGGACGCCGCCTCGGTAGCCATCCCCACTTTCAAGTTCATCCTCGACCTCGGCTGTCCGGAAATCATCCTCCTCGGGCAGGACTTGTCCTTCCCGGACCCGGAGCATTACTACGCCGGACGGCGAAAAACCACGGTCACCGACTACCTGCCCCGGACCAACATCGCCGGGGAAACGGCCTATACCACCAAACAGCTTTTGTCTATGCTGCGCGAGCTGGAAATGTACATCGCCGAGGCCGGCCGGCGGAACGTGCGGGTTTATAACGCTTCGCGCACCGGCCTGCCCATCGCGGGCACTACTCCGGTGGACTTCGCCGCCTGGGCGCGGGAGCAAGCCGACCGGCGCTTCACCCGCCCGGAATCAAGCCTCGGGCAGCCGTCCCCCCAGGAAATCCTGGAAAAACTCCGGGAGCCGCTGGCCACCGTACGCCGGGAACTGGCCGCCCTGCGTGAGACGGCCACCGCCGCCGTACTGGCGCTGGCCCCCCTGCACGACCAATACCGGGACACCCACGCGGGGCACCCGCTCGGGGTACCCACGCGGGGCACCCACGTCAGTGGGTCGGGTCGGGTCGGGTCGGCCGGGATGCCCGCGCTGGCGGGCCAGCTGAGCACGGCGGTGCCCCGGCTCAACCAAATATTGAACCACACCGCCTACCAGAAAATCATCCGGCGCACGGTCAGCAACTTGGACCTCCTGGTGCGCACCCGCAAACTAGACCTGGATGCCGCCGACGCCGCCCAGGTCCGGGACTTTATCGCCATGCTGTACAACTTCGCCACCGCGGTGGGCGGCCGCGCCGAACGCTACCACGCCGAACTGGGCAAGATGGGGACCGGCCCATCACCGTGCAGCGTCTGTAATTGAAAAATTCTCGGCGGTGATGACTAAAGTTTGGCGGGCGGTCACCGAAAATAAGGGTTAGGGAGATTGACTCCCGGAAGTAGACGTGGCCACGCTCTAACTTCAAACGAAAAAAATCAAAGGGGGGATAACGATGAGAGTACAAACCAATGTCGCGGCCCTCAATACCCACCGGAATCTGGGCATCAACCAGATGATGTCCGGGCGGGCGTTGGAAAAACTGTCCTCGGGCTTCCGCATCAACCGGGCGGCCGACGACGCCGCCGGGCTGGCCATCTCCGAGCAGATGCGCGGCCAGATCCGGGGTCTCGGCCAGGCCGTCCGCAACGCCCAGGACGGCATCTCGATGGTCCAAACGGCCGAAGGCGCGCTCCAGGAAGTGCACACCATCCTGCAGCGCATGCGCGAGTTGGCCGTCCAGGCCACCAACGACACCCTGACCACTTCCGACCGGGGGCAAATCCAGAGAGAGGTCGACCAGTTGGTGTCCGAAGTGAACCGGATCAGCAACAGCACCCAGTTCAACGCCCGGGTCCTGCTCGACGGCTCGCTCTCGGCGGCGACCACGTCGCAGGCCACCAGGCTCGAGGGGCCGGTGTTGCACCGGGATGGCGCAGGCAACCTCGCTACCGGCGGCACTACGCTGATCAGTTTGCGTGACACCGCCGGCAACAGCCTGGGCATCGCCTCCACAGATACGATCCGGTACGAAGCGGTCGTGAACGGCGTACATGTGACCCGCTCCTTCACCGTCGCCACCGGGTCCAGGCTGGGTCCGGTTACGGGCGGTCTGGCCACCGACATGAACGCTACCGCTTGGATCACCGGCGCCGTCGTAGTCAGCGGCAAGATCAGGTTCGACGGCCAAAGCCCGGGCGAAGTGAACCACATCGCCGGTTTCACCATGCGGGTGTTCGACAGTGCGGGCACCGAGAAGACCACGGCCAGCCGGTACCTCAACCAGTTCGTGATTACTCAGGTGGCCCAGAATGCCGCGGCCGACAACGCCGCCCGCTTGATGGTCGGCGCCAACGCGGGCCAGTTGATAACGGTGAACATTGGAAAGACCAACGCCGTCACCCTGGCCGTACAAGGCATTAAGGTGGACACCCACGCGCAGGCCAACATCGCCGTCAAGGTCATTGATGAAGCGCTGGGTACGGTTTCAACGAACCGGGCCCGCCTCGGCGGCATCCAGAACCGGCTTGACCACACCATCTCCAACCTGGGCGTCACCGCCGAGAACCTGACGGCCGCCGAATCCCGGATCCGCGACGCGGACACGGCCGCCGAGATGATGGAATTCACCAAGTTCAACATCCTGAACCAGGCCTCCATCGCCATGCTGGCGCAGGCCAACATGCAGCCGCAGGCCGTACTGCAACTGCTCGCCTAGACGGGGTGAAGAGAGATAAAGCAGTGGTCAGTGGTTGGTGGTCGGGAGTCGGTGGCCGGTAGTCTGACCGAAGGCTCAGGGGCGGGGGACGGTCCCCCTAAGTGAAAAAAGTGGTCGGGGGAGCCATCCGCGAGGATGGCTCCCGGTCATGACATGCATGTTATTTTCGACACCGGATGAACCGACTCCTGCCGGACGGCTAAAGTTTTTCGCCGGATCACCCGATAAAGTGACTAAAGTCCCAGCCAGTCCCCATTTCACCCAAGATGTTGGTGGAGGTGTAACAGGTGCGGGTGGAATCGGTAACAGCGAACAGGCCTCCGGAAGAGGCCGCACAGCGTCGGCAGCAGCAGGTGCGGGCCGGGACGCCGGAAGGCGTCCCGCGCAAAGCGGAAAACGAAGCCAACAAGGGCGCGCCGCATGCCGTGCCGTCCCTGGAGCAGGAATTGGCCACGGCCGTCGAGTCGGTGAACCGGGCGCTTTATGCGCGTAACCGGAGTTTTGATTTTTCGGTCCACGAGCCCACCAAAGAAATCATTGTGCGCGTAATGAACACGGAGACTAATGAGGTGGTCAAGGAGATCCCGCCGGAAGACATCCTGGATCTGGTGGCCAAACTGTGGGAAATGGCGGGGCTTTTTGTGGATGAACGCCGCTGAAATGGTGGTCGGTGGTCGGACCGGCGGATGGGATGCAGCCTGGCTACATTCTCGGAATTGAAGCGTTGTCGGTCGTCTTGCGGCGCGGAGCGTATAGGCGGCGTAAAATGGGGACTGGCTCGTTTTCCGGCAAGTAGCCGGCCGTTCCCGTAGGCATCGTTATCGCTCCGGAAAAGGTGCCTGTCCCCATTTTAAGGAGATGGTAAGGATGAGTGTCAACCGCATCAGCGGGCTGGCCACGGGCCTGGACACCCAAAAAATGATCCAGGATTTAATGAAGACCCACCGCAAGCCCGTGGACCGGCTGCGCCAGGAGCGCCAGGTGCTGGAGTGGCAGCGGGAGGACTACCGCAGTATTAACTCCGCCCTGCTCGCCTTCCGCAACAAGACCGTCTTCCCCATGCAGCTCGATTCCACCTTTCTGGCCAAGACGGTGGCATCGTCAAACCCGGCGGCGGTGACCGCCACGGCCACGCCGGCGGCCGCAAATGCGGACTACACCGTTACGGTGACCTCTCTGGCCACGACCGCCCATAAGACCAGCGTCGGCGCGGTGTCGGCGAGCAGCGCGGACAAGGTGAATCCGGATGCGACGCTCTGGTCTCAACGGGCTAAGTTTTTCGACACGAATTTCAGGTGGAACCCTGACGGCCACACCTTCAACTTCAGCCTCACCACCTTCAACCACGACGGTACGTCCAACAACAAGACTTTTACCGTGGACGCGTACACCGAAACCTTAAACGGGGTGTTGGCCCGCATCTCAGCGGACAAGGCGCTCGGGTTGACGGCTTTCTACGAGCATTCCTCGGACCGGGTGTCCATCTCCACGACCCGTACCGGCGACAACAATGCCGCGGGTCACGAAATCGGGGTGGGGACCACCGGGTTTCTGGCCGAGGTGTTGAGACTCGGCACCGCCACCGAGCAGGGTGGCACCAACGCCCTGGCTACAATCAACGGCCTGAATGTCACCCGCCCCACCAATGATTTCGCGCTGAACAACGTGCACTTCAGCTTGAAGGCGACGGGCACCGCCGTCCTGACCGTCCGCGGCGACACCACGTCCGTGTTGCAGCAAATCAAGGGTTTCATTAACGCGTACAACGGCATTCTGGATTTGCTCAACGGAAAGTTGCGGGAGGAGCGTTTCCGCGATTACCTCCCTCTCCTGGACAACGACCCCGCCCGGGAAAATATGACCGATAAGCAGATCGACCAGTGGGAGCAGAAGGCCAAAAGCGGCCTGCTGCGCCACGACGACATCCTGAACGGCATCGTCAGCCGGCTGCGGGCGGACATCTTCACCCCGGTTGCCGGCTTGAGCGCGTCGCTGAACCACTTGACGCACATCGGCATCACCCCCGGCAGCTTCGCCGATCAGGGCAAGCTGGTGATTGACGAGGCCAAGCTCCGGCGCGCCATTGATCAAGACCCGGAAGGCGTGGCCAAGCTTTTCAACCAGAGCGGCGCCACCAACGAGGAGCGGGGCATCGGGCAAAGGCTGTACGGCTACCTGGACACCGCGGTCAAGCAGCTTACCGCCCGGGCGGGATCGTCAACCCAAGCTTCGTCTTACGATTCCAGCTGGCTGGGCCGCCAGATCGGGACGCTCGGGGAGCAGGTAGAGCGGTCGGAAAAACGCCTGCAGAAGCTCGAAGACCGCTACTGGGAACAGTTCACCGCCCTGGAGCAGGCCATTTCCCGGATGAATACCCAAAGCGCGTGGCTTGCGCAGCAGTTCGGCGGGGGAATGTTCCGGGGGTAGAATTCTGAATAAGGAGGTGATCCCGTGGCCGCTGTCAACCCCTTTGCACAGTACCAGCAAAACGCCGTATTGAACGCGAGGCCGGGACAACTGGTGCTGATGTCGTTCAACGGCATTCTGAAGTTTGCCAAACAGGCCGACCTGGCGCTGGAAGACAAAGACCTGCCGCGGGCGCACAACGCCCTGGTAAGGGCCCAGGATATCGTTTCCTACCTGCGGGGGACTTTGAACACCGATTTTAGAATCGGGCAGGATTTGGATGCGCTTTACGACTACATCCACGACCGGCTCGTCCAGGCCAACCTGAAGAAGGACCGGGAGACGCTGGCCGAGGTGGACCGGATGGTCCGGGCACTGAAAGAAGCCTGGAGCCGGGCCCTCGAACCGAACCGCGCCCCGGAGCAGGAACCAATGGAACCGGAAAGATAGCCGGAGCGAGCAAGAGAGCCGTCAAACGCGCAACCTACCCTGAAAATCCCCTCTCCCTCTGGGAGAGGGTCAGGGTGAGGGGTATTTTCATCCTTCCGATCGTGCCGCTAGAGCGGCATGGGTGTCTCGGGTGAAACAAGGACGGTCGATGGAATGTGAAAGACAGCCGCGAGGCAAAGAGCCCGGGGAACAGCCCGGCGACCCGGAGCCCGATCGCAGAGGAGCAGCTGCAGCTTGCGCGACGGATACTGGAGATCGTACGGGAACAACGCGAAGCGCTCGCCGGGAAGGGGACAGTCCCCCTGAAAAAGGGAGCAGTCCCCCTGGAAAAGGGGACAGTCCCCCTGGGACCCGAGGGGGACAGTCCCCCTCGGGACAGTCCCCCTGACAGTCCCTCCGAGGAGGCCCTGGACCGCTTCATGGCGTTGGCGGAGGAGCGTCAGCAGTGCATGGACCGCTTCGACCACCTCCAGGCGGTACGCGCGGCCGGTCCTGAAAAAGGGGTCAGACCCCTTTTTCAGCTGGCGGCGCAGCCGGCGGGTGGCGGGTCGGAGGTGGAAGCCCGGCAGGTGCGGGCGGCGATCGAGGTCCTGTTCCGGGAGGCGGCGGAGATGGACGCCGCTAACCGGCAGCGCCTGGAGGAAAGCCGTGATCTGGTGCGGGGAGAGATCGGGCGGGCGCGGCGGGGCCGGGATGTTCTTCGAAGCTACGGGGGCCGGGAGCCGGGGGGCGGGAGCCTGACCAGCGGGGCTTTTGTGGACCGGAAGGAGTAAAAAGGAGCGGCCGGTCCTGAAAAGGGTCGAGTCCCTTTTCAGGTGATTTATTTCGCTTCTAGAAAATCATCCACTGTTAGGCCGCTCTTTCTTATCAGACCTCTTAATAAGCCTGAAGCCAACTCTCTATGATTTGGAATCGATAGCGTGGGTCTGGAATCGTGATAAAGAATCATATGGCCACCTGTTTGGTGATCCAACTGATAACCGAATTTCTGGAACACCCTCACTGCATCCTTGCCGGATATGTTAGCCAATTTCCCCAATTAGACGGTAACCTCCCCCAGGAAAACTTCCCTTGCTTCGTAAACATCTTTCCGGCCATGTTTTTCTTCAACGTAGAGCCATCCCTTAATAGCATCCTTGATGTTGTTTAATGCCTCATCGATGGTTTTCCCCTGACTCATGCATCCGACTAATTCCGGAACATCAACGACATATCCGGCGTATTCCGGGTCGTACATTATTACCACTCTGAACCGTCTGCCAACCATTGTAAACCTCCTAAGATATTTGATACTATGATTGTATCACAAATTATCGGCGCTGATTCCGCTCAGGTTTCGGTGTCGATGACCAGTCCCACCGCGTTGGAGAACTGCCGCGCCAGGGCGGGAAGCTCGTTGACGTCGACTTCCAGGATGGTTTCGCCGGTCTCCTTATTCATCATCCGGATCCGGTGGCGCTTGCCTCCGCGGTCACGGTTCAGGCGGAAGACGACCTGCTGGTTGTACATCTCGGCCATCCGGTTCAGCCGCTCCACGGCACGGACCATGTCCCGCAGGTCGCTCGGGGCCGGGTTTTGCGCAAGTTCACGGGCCGGGTTGACCCGGTCCGCGCTTTCGGTCCGGCGAGCCACGGCGTCGTACTGGGCCAGGGACTGCAGTCCCCCGGCTCCGATTTTCATCCGGATCACCCCCGATCAAGGGTGGCTTAAGGGGAGAACCCCCTGAGGTGCCTGGGTGTGGTGCGAGGGGGGACAGTCCCCGGAAGTTTTGGCCTGGTACTTCGCCATAAAAGTCATCGCGCTTGATCTGGCAAGATAGATACTAGCTACCGCTTGGCTTTTCAGGCTGCCGGAGTCCGAGGGAGACAGTCCCTGTTTTCGCTGCGCGAAAACGGGACAGTCCCCTGGAGGCGTTGCTGGGTCAGTCTGCTAAAAGCGCGCCTGTCCCCTGAGTTAGTTTATCGCAGGTAGTTGAGCAGGCTGACGTGCATCAGCCGGGCCGCGGTGGACAGGGTGGCCTGGAGCACCAGTTCATGCCGGTTGATCCGGATCGCCGCCTCGGCCACGTCCGTGTCCCCGATCTTGGACAGCACCTCGGTCAACTGTTCGTTCTGTATTTGGATCTGGCCCTGGATCTTGTCCAACTGGTAACCACGCCCGCCCAGGTTACCACGGCCCTGCACCAGGGTGTCGATGTGACCTTCAAGGGTGCCGATCAGGCCCGCCACTCCGATCCGGTCGCCCGCCCGCAACCGGTCGCGCAAGTCGAACAGGGCATCGAACATGGTGGCGCGCTCAACGGGGGTGCCTCCCAGCACTTGACTCTCTACCTTGAACACTTGGCCCGGGTCAATAGTCTCCACGAGCATGTTGAGGGTGAGCACCCGGCCCCAACCCTCCCCCCCGACCGGCGGGGTCGATAGGCCGGGCGGAGTGTACACCACCATTTCCTGCCCATCCACAACGGCCCTGCTGAAAAGTCCTTCGGGCTTGACGCCCCCACGGGAGGCGTTCGCGAAACCCACCAGCGCGGTGATCATCTGATCCACTTGAAACGCCAGGTTCTGCATATCCGCGGCAGAGTAGGTGCCGGTGGCGCCCTGGACGGCCAGCGCCCGGGCGTCCTGCATCACCTGCGTTGCTTGGGCGAGCGCCTCTTCGGCGCGGTTTAAGCGCGACTTCTGTAAATCAATGCCCAGTACGTAGTCCCGGATTTCGCTGGTGGCGGTGCGCAACGACAGGACCTGGCTCAGGGCCGCCGGGTCCTCGCTCAGGCGGTTGATCCGCTGCCCGTCGGCGATCTGCTCCTGAACCCGGGCGGCACCAAGATGCTCCCGGTGAATATTGCTCAAGATGTTCTTATAGAACAAGTGGGTGCTGATCCGCATACAACTAACCCCCCAATGCAAAAAATGGGGACAGGCATCTTTTTCGCTAGAGCATTCGGTTAATCAGGGTGTCCAGCAGCTCATCCAGCATCGTGATCACGCGGGCGGCCGCCTGGTACCCGTACTGATACTGGATCATCCGGGTCAGTTCCTCGTCCAGGTTCACCCCGGAAACCGACTCCCGCAGCGCTTCGATCTGGCCCAGAATAGCGCTCACGTTGTCAAGACCCCGGTTGGCCGTGTTCAGATCGGCGCCGATCTCGGTGATCAGCCGCTGGTAATAACCGTCCAGAGTGGTGTCTTTCCTGACGTCGCCGTCGGTATCGATCACGAGTTGCTCACGAAGCTGGGCAACCGCCCAAGCTTGCCCCGCAGTGACGGCGCCGAGCAATTCGCCGGCTCTGTTCCCCAAGTTCAGGACGCCGTTTTCGTATCTAAAAAACTCTTGGTTGTTGAACACACCGTTTACCGCCAGGCTAAGATTGGACATCAGTGTTTCCAGGCGGCCCAGATAATCCCTTACCCTCGCGCCCGCGGCGAAGGTGCCGGCCAACTCGCCCCGGCTGCTGCCACCCAGCGCTGTTATCAGCGCTTGCAGACCTGGACCGTCAGCGGCCAGTTCCGTGAACCCGCGGCCGGTTTCCAGGTAGCGGCCGCCATCAACCAGTTCCAGCCCGTAAACCCGGACGCTGATCAGGTTGAGCCCGGCGTCGGTCACGCTTACACCCACGTCCGCCAGTTTGGCCAGTTCCTCCAACAGGTGGTCCCGCCGGTCCAGGAGGTCGTTCGGGTTGGCGCCGGCGGTGCGCTGGTAGGCGATCTCCCAGTTCAGTTCGGCGATCTGCCGGCCGATGGAGTTAATCCGGTCCACCTGCTGCGCAAAGAGGTTGTTTTGCATCGCCGGCACCGGGCCATCGCCGACGAGGCCGTTTCTGATGTTCGTCAGCGAGTAATGGGCCAGCGAAAGGCTGTTCGCCAACGTTTCGGCCGCGCCCCGCACCGCCGCCCGGGAGCCCGGGTTACCCGGGTCCTGGGCCAGGTAGTGCCAGGCACTGAAGAAATTCCCGAGAAGCGCCTGGATCCCGAAATCGGTGGGTTCGGGCAAAACGGCCTCCACGCGTTGCAGCGCGGTTTCCACCCCGGACCAGTAGCCGATGGCCGAACGGGCCTCCCGCACCTGCCGGTCCAGGTAGGCGTCGCTGTAGCGTTTGATTTCGACCGCGGCCATCCCCGTACCCAGCTGTCCGGGCCGCGGGGAGAACACCGACGGGTAGGCGACGGCCGTCGTGGTCTGGAGCACGGCCTCCTGCCGTCTGTACCCCGGCGTGTTGATGTTGGCGATGTTGTGCGCTACTGCGTTCATCGCCTGCTGGTGCCCGTGCAGGCTGCGCCGGGCGATTTCGATGCCGAGAAAGGACACGCGGCGACCCCCCTAAAATCCAAAACTCAAAATCAGGGATCACGCTTCTTGGTTGAAGATCAGGGACCGGGCCTCCCCGGCCTCGCCGGGCGCCCCGTCCCGCGCATAGGTCGCGGCCGTACCCGCGACGAACTGTAAGACAGCCCGGTTGAAGCGGGCCGCGTTCAGCATCAGTGCATAGTTCGCGTGGTTTAAGCGACAGATTTCTTCGATCAGCGCTCCCAGGCGCCGGCGCGCCTGTTCCAGTTCCCGGCGCTCCGGCGCGGGCAGGGCGGCCAACAGCTCCCGGAGCGGCGCGTCGGCATCGAGCCCGTACTCCGCGGCGATCACCCCCGCTGCCGCCTGGCGCCGCCCCTCGGCCCGGCGCAGTTCCTCTATCAGTTCATCCAGGGCCGGCACGGACGCCTCAAGCCCTGCCAGGTCCAATCCGAGCAAGGCTTTTAGCTGTTCGTCCAGGGTGCTTACAATCCCGGCCGCCAACTCGATTTCCCGCCGGAGGCAGGCGGCCAGGTCAGCGGTGGTCATTCGGCCTCCCCGCCCCACTCCCGCAACAAACCTTCGGCGATCTTCCGGGCGTCGGCTTTGAAGGTGTCGGCTTCAATTTCAGCCTTCAACCGCTCCACCAATTCGGTCCGGACGACGGGCAACTCAGCCAGCTTTTGCCGGAAAGACTGAAGTTCGCGCGCCTGACTGGAGAGTTCCACACTGTCTCCTTCTCCGGTACCCGGCCGCAACGGCTCCCCGGGCTTGCGTTCCGCCGTCTGGCGGCTGTAGATGCGCGTCAGGTCCACACCGCCGGTTTTATCTATCTTCACGGATGCCAACTCCTTAGTGTTCGAAACCCTTCTTTAAGTTTATCGCCCGAAACTGGAGCAACTTTAGAGCTTTCCCATGATTTCGGCGGCAATCTGTGAAAGTGGCAGCACCCGGCGGGCGGAACCGTTCTCCACGGCAGCCCGGGGCATGCCGTACACCACGCAGCTACTCTCGTCCTGGGCGATGGTATAGCCGTTCTTTTTGCGGATGGCCAACATTCCGTCGGCGCCGTCGCGCCCCATTCCGGTGAGGAGGACCCCCATCACCCGGTGGCCGTATACGGCCGCCGCCCTGCTCATAACTACGTCCACGGAAGGGCGGAAGGTCCCCGGCGCCAGCGGGGTGTTGTCTTCAGTCACAACGGCGCGTACGCCGTCCGCATCGGTCCGAAAACCAAAGACCTTGCCGGCCGGGGCGATGAGCACCCGGCCGGGCAACACCGGGTCGCCGTCCCGGGCGTGCCGGACCTCCAGCAGGCAGATGGCGTTCAGGTGTTCGGCGAGTGAAGCTGTGAACCCGACGGGCATGTGCTGCACGACAACCACCGTAGCCGGCAGTTCCGCCGGGAACCCGGACAGGAGAACGCGGAGAGCGTTGGGCCCTCCGGTCGAACAGCCGATGACCACCAGGTCGGTCTTTCTCTTCGGCGTCCGGGACGCGACCGGCGCGTGAAGTGCTTTGCCCCGTGCCGGCGCCACCTGGATCAGGGAGCTTTTGACCGAGGCACCCACGGCGGCGGCGATTTTTGCCGAGAGTTCGGATATAATTGCGGGCATTTCGGCCGTACCGGCCGGTTTAGGTACAAAGTCGACCGCCCCGAAAGCCAGGGCCTCGATGGTCGCCCTGCTGCCGGCCTGGGTGTGGGCACTCAGCATTATCACCGGCACCGGATGTTTGGCCATGAGTTCGCGCAGGGTACTCAGGCCGTCCAGGACCGGCATTTCCACATCCATGACCACCACGTCGGGCCGGAGCGCAGGAATCTTCTGCAGGGCCTGTTGCCCGTTCATAGCGGTGCCCAAGACCTCGAATCCCGCTTCGCGCAGCCGCCTCCCGATCACGGTCCGGACGACCGCCGAGTCGTCGACCAGGAAAACCTTAACCGGCGGCATACACTCTGCATTGGTGGGCGTGAATGCCTGTGATTTCCGCAAGAAGCGCCCGCACGTCCACGATGAGGGCCACCTTCCCGTCCCCGAGAATGGTCGCCCCGGAGATCCCGGGTATCCGCCCCAGGAAATCCCCCAGGGACTTGATTACGATCTCCTGCTCCCCGACGAGGCGGTCCACCACAACGCCGACACGGTTCTGCCCCGTGCCGATGACCACCATGTAGAGCTTCTCCGCCGTGCCGGTCTCCCGCTGCCGGAACAGACGGCCCAGGCGGACCAGGGACAATACCTCGCCGCGGACCACCACGACCTCGCTGTCTCTGATCATACGGATCGCCGCCGGGTCCAAATGGATGGTTTCGACCACGTTGCTCAGCGGAAAGGCGTACACGTGGGAGTCCAGGCCGACCATCAGTGCGCGGATGATCGCCAGGGTCAGCGGCAGCTTGATGCTTATGGCGGTACCCTGCCCCGGAGTGCTGCGCATCTCCACCACACCGTTAATCTGCTCGATCTGGCTTTTTACCACGTCCATGCCCACACCCCGGCCGGAAACATCACTGACATTGGCCGCGGTGGAAAAGCCGGCGTAAAAGATCAGGTTCATCGCCTCCTGGTCGCTCAAGCGCTCCAGGGTCGTTTCGTCAAAGAGCTGCATCTGCCGGGCCTTGGCACGCAGTTGGTCCGGATCAACGCCCCGTCCGTCGTCCTCAACAATGATCACAATGTGGTTCTCCTGGTGGAACGCCCGCAGGGTGAGGGTGCCCGCGCGCGGCTTGCCGGCCGCGAGCCGCTCCTCAGGCATCTCCAACCCGTGATCCACAGCGTTCCGGATCAGGTGCAGCAGGGGGTCGCTGATGATTTCAATTACGTTCCGGTCCAGCTCGGTGTCCCGGCCCTCGATGACCAGGTCCACCTCTTTGCCCAACTTATGGGCCAGATCCCGGATCATCCGCGGAAAACGGTTGAACACTTGGGCGATCGGAAGCATCCGGGCCTTCATAATCTCTTCCTGGAGATCACTGGTGATCTGACCCAGGTGGTTGGAGATTTCGTTCAGGGTGTCGATCATTTCCTCGGAACGATATTTCAACTCCATGAGGTCCGCGAAACGCTCCAGCCTGGTCCGCTCGATCACCAGTTCGCCGACCAGGTTCATTAGGCTGTCCAGTTTCCGGACGTCGATCCGGACGGTACGGACGGCCTTCTTGTGGTCGTTCAATGAATCCGCTTGCTTTACGGGGAAATCCGGAACGGGGCCGGCCGGAGCGAGCGTCCCTCCCGGAGCCGGCGCGGCCGCGGCTTGGCCGGCACCCACCTCGTCCAAGGCGGTGACCGGTACCACGGTCACAGCGTTCACTTCGGCGATGAGCGTCAGAATGCCCCGCAGCCGGTCCGCGTCTTCCTCGGAGACCGCCAGCAACTCAAATCCCGCACCAAAGCCGCCCTGCTCCAGTTCATCGACCGGCGGTTCGGACCAGATCACCTGCACCCCGGCCTTCTCCAGCGTCTGAAACACCAGAAAGGCGCGCACCGATTTCATCCGGCAGTCGGGATCAATGTCCACCCGGACGCGGTAGGCGCCGTATCCCTGGTCCGCCGCTTCCCGGATCACGTCCGAAACGGCGTCCGAGAACGCCGTTTCGGCGGTCTCTTCCGGACCGGCCGCCGGGCAAAAGCCGGCCGTGCCGCGCCCATCGCCCCCGGTCCCCGCCTGCTCCCGAAATCCCCGCAGCTTTTCCACCACGGGGCCGATGTCGACTGTCCGGCCTGTTTCCCCGGTCCCGGTGACTTCGTCACGCAACATCTTCAGCGTGTCCAGGGACTCCAACAGCACGTCCACCATGTGGGGCGTACTGCGCACCCGGCCGTCCCGCAACAGGGAAAAGAGGTTTTCCATCTCGTGGGTGAGGGACGACATGTGGTTGTATCCCAGGATCCCGGAAGAACCCTTTACGGTGTGCGCCGCCCGGAAAATCTCCTGAATGGTCTCGGGGTTGTCCCCGTCCCGCTCCAGCGCCAGAAAACCGTCGTTCAGTATCTCTATCTTCTCTTCCAGTTCGTCCAGAAAGACCTGGATTTCCTCGGACGAAAACATGCCGACCCTCCTCAGGCGGACTTCTCAGCCAGCTCCATCTTCGACTGCCGCAGCCGCGCTTGGTCTTTCTCGGCCAGAATCTTCTCCAGATCGAGCAAGATGATCAGGCGTTCCCGCCACAGGGCGATTCCACGCAGGTAGGCCGCGTCCGCGCCGGCCACCATCGGCGGCGGCGGCTCAATGTCGGCTCGGGAGATACGCAGGACTTCGGAGACGGCATCCACCACCACACCGATGGTTATGCCTCCCATCTCCACGATGATGATGCGGCTGTTGGCGGTGGATTCGGCCGGAGGCATGCCGAAACGTTTGCGGAGATCGATCACCGGGATGATGCTCCCGCGCAGTTTGATCACCCCCTCCACGAACGAGGGTGCCTTCGGTACCCGGGTGATCACTTCCATGCGGATAATCTCAAAAACCTGGGCGATATCCACACCGTAGGTTTGACCGGCCAGTTGGAAAACCACCAATTGTTCTTCTCCCTTTCTGGCAGACCGGGTGTCAATCATTGGTGTCCGCCTCCTCGGATTGAAAGTGCACCGGTGCGTCTGTCGCAAGCCGATAGTGCTAAGGGTTTAATCGGCCGCCCGGAGATTAAACTTGAGTGCGCTTCTAAAAACAGGCCGCGAATTCAGGCCGGGGAAAATTATTGCGGGCATGTCTTGGGTAAGCCGTCAGGAGTGCCGATAATTAGTAACGGGAAAGTTGCCGCGTGACGGCAGCATTCTCGATTTGTGCCTTCCCGGAGGCAGGAATCCGGGGGTCTTTCGTTAAGAAAGAAGAATTTGACCTTCTCTTCGTAATCTCGGCAAAATTGGGGGCGATTCGCATCGATCCGACCACCTTGCTCGGCATTATCGCGGCTCTAGCTTTCGTAGTCCTCAGTTTCATCCTGAAAGACGGGCACCTCTCCTCCTTGATCGTTCCGGCGGCGATGGCCGTCGTTTTTGGATGCACGTTAAGCGCCTCCATCGCCACTCTCAGGAAAGTGGACATCCCGGACGTGTTCCGGAGCCTGCGCATGCTGGTCCAGCAAAGGGCCAAGAGCCCGACGGAGATGATCGAGGAAATCGTGTCGCTGGCCGAGAAGGCACGGCGTGAGGGGCTCCTCTACCTGGAAAACTACCTGGAGGGCGTGGAGGATCCTTTCCTGCGCAAGGGTCTGCAACTGGTGATTGACGGCGCCGAACCGGAGGTGGTCAAGGGGGTGCTGGAAACCGAACTGTACGCCCTGGAGGAGCGGCACCGGGTGGCGCACGAGTTCTTCGAAACCGCCGGGGCCTTCGCCCCGACCATGGGTATCGCCGGGGCGATTTTGGGCCTCATCGTCGCCCTCGGGAACATCCAGGAGCCGGACAAGCTCGGCCCGGCCATCGCCTCCGCCTTCGTGGCCACCCTGTACGGGGTGGTGTTCGCCTACCTGATCTGCTTCCCCATCGCCACCAAACTCAAGACCCTCACGTCGAAGGAGGTAATGCTGCGCCTGCTGGTTCAGGAAGGGGTAATCGCGCTCCAGTCCGGAAACAACCCCATTATCATCCGGGAGCGCCTGAACGCTTTTCTGAACCCGAACACCCGCACGTCGTCCAAGAAGAGTGTGGAGGAGGAAACCAGTGAAGCGGCCGGGTAAACACGGGGGCGGCGGACACGGAGGGGGGCGTGAACGGTGGGCGGTGCCGTACGCGGACTTCGTCACCGTGCTCCTCTGTTTTTTTATTGTCATGTACAGCTTGAGCAGCGTGGACGCCCACAAATTCGCGGCCCTGGCCCGCTCGCTCCATCACGCTCTGGGCGGGAGGGGCAGCGTGCTCATTGAGGCGCCGGACGCTTCACTCGGTCCTCAGGAGCAGTTCCCGATGGAATTGGACAAAGGTTTCGTCGAGGCCGGCGATACCACTTTTTTGGCGCAGATTGCCCCGGTCCAAAAGCAGGTGCAGGAACTTATGGAGGAGGCCGGGTTGACTGCTAATATTGAGATGAGAACTGAGGAAAGGGGCCTGGTGATCAGCGTGCAGGACACCGTGCTGTTTGCCACCGGTTCCGCGGACCTCACTCCCACCGCCCGGGAAATCATGGGCAAGCTGGGCCTGATCCTGCTCCAGACCCCGAACTACATCCGGATCGAAGGCCATACGGACAACGTGCCGATCAACACGCCGCGTTTCCCCTCCAACTGGGAACTCTCGGTCGCCCGTTCCACCAGCGTGGTCCAGTACCTGATCGCCCGGCACAACTTCCCCCCCGGGCGCCTGTCGGCCACCGGGTACGGCGAATACCGGCCGAAGGACACGAACGACACGCCCCGCGGGCGGCAGAAAAACCGCCGGGTGGACTTCGTGGTGCTGAGCAGCACCTACGAAAAAACCGAGCCCCAACGGGCACTGGAACGTTAGTCTCACTTGCCGGCAAATAGCGCTCCAAAGGAACGAAACCACCGGTAGATTCGGTCTTCACTTCTTTAGACCCGCCGTCCCGACGCAAATGGTCTATGAAGCCGAAACGCTTTTCCCTTCTGCAAACGGCCCTGCCAGGCGGGCTTCCGAAAAAGAACTTCCGGGAGGCAGCGCCGCAGCGCCGGCCTCGCTCTTGCGTGCCGGGCCGATTCGTGTTACAATGTTTATGCACGGGCGCGTAGCTCAGGGGGAGAGCGCTTGACTCACATTCAAGAGGCCGCAGGTTCGACACCTGCCGCGCCCACCAGTAATATTAAGGCTTTCAGCCTTTCATAATCGTCTTACACGGGGACTCTTGCCAACAGCCGCTAACGCTGGGGCGGGGGAGGTCTCCTTTTTTTTTGCCAGCGTTATTTAAAACTATGCCGGGTACACCCGGCACCGGATGGCTGGCCGAAGTGGAGCTGTACTTGGATGCAGTCAATTAACGTAACCGACCGGCATCACAGACAACGGTTCGTGCTTTCGGGGAAGATTCAGCACCTCGGCCACCTCGTCGTCCCTAAAGGCACCGATCACAACCGTTCCCAACCCCAGGGCTTCGGCCTGCAGGTGCAGGTTTTGCCCCACGTGACCGGCCTCCATCTGCGCATACCTGATTCCCCGCTCCCCGTACCGGCCGGTTATCCGGCCGTATTCGGCCGTGATAACGATTGAAACCGGGGCCGGCGCAATGAACGCCTGTCCCAAGCAGGCCCCGGCCAATTGCCGGCGTATATCTGCCGCCGTGCGCAAACTCACCGCATGCTCCCGGGGCCGGTAATGATAGACCCCCGCTTCCAGCCCCTCGACCAGCCCGGCCACAACGTAGATGTCCAGGGGATACTGGGCGCCGGCACTCGGCGCAGCCCGGCGAAACCTTTGGGCTGGATCCGGATGGAGATCGGTGATGCCCTGAGCGGCCCAAAGTAGTTGGGACAATTGCTTCATCTCCAGGGGAGCCGGCCGAAAGTTCCTTTCGGATCTTCGACCCTTTATCGCCGCCTCCACGGACACCGCCCCATCCAGCGCGGGTGCCGGCAAGAAAATCTGCGCGCCCGGATTCACCGGCGCCCGGTCCGGTTCAGCCTCTTCCCCGGCTTCGCAACCGGCCGTCGACAGGGCGGCCAAGCCCAGTCCTACTCCGGCCGCCACATAGATAAACTCCCGTCTCGAAACCTTCTCTTGAAATTGGCCCATGCGCCGCAAGCCCCCCCAGTGAATTTTTGCAGCAGTCAATCCTTCCAGGCAGTGAAATCATACCATATCCCGGCGCTCCGGTTATCCTTGAGGCAGGCTGCCGGACGCGTGTTTCCGTTTTGGCAGGTCAAAAGCGCACCGCAGGAGATCCTTCCAAGTGACAATGCCTTTGATTGTCCGATCGGGGCAAAGGACCGGAAGGCAGGAGATTTTGTTGGCCAACATCAGCTCGGCGGCTTGCCTGACCGTCATATCTTCGGTGGCGGTAATCAGGTTTCGGGTCATGATGTGGTGCGCTTTCTTTTTCAGTGTGTTTTGGTCACGGTCTTGCTCCGACAGAGTCCCAATGAAGCAGCTGACATTGCGGTACACGTCGCGGTCCGAGACGATTCCAACAAATGCCCCGGTTTCAGGGCTTACAACCAACACATGGTGAAACCCGGCGTGCTTGAAGATTTCCAAGATTACCCCGATTGGATCATCCATTGATACGGTGACCACTCTGGTGGTCATAATATCTCTTATAGCAGTGTTTATCATTAGACCGCGCCCTTTCTTCGCAATCTTTACCGCGTCCACCTGCGTCTTTTGCTTAGGATATCAGGATATTATTATCCAATCTAGGGCATTGCGCGGTTTAAAGTCAACTTATTGTTTGAGATGGCATAGCTTCCAAGGCTGTCTTCCGAAGAGAAAGATCATCCTCAGTCGAGCTTGACGCCGCGCTGCCGCAGTTCCTCGAGCTTGCGGCCGGAGCAGTCGGTGCAGCGAAACTCCGGGTGTTTGTCCCGGGTTTTGTCGTAGTTTTTGGTGCGCACCAGGCGAAAGCCACGGGCTACCAGGCCGCAGTCCGCGCAGGCCACTTTCTCGCGGATCTCCCATTGGGGGGCCAGGACGGGCGAGGTGAAGATGAACTTGTCGACCCAGAAGAAAATCAGGCCGCCGATTAGATTGGCGATGACCGTGGCGAAGGTCACGTGAAAGTCACTCAACCAGAGCAGCACCACGGCCAGTACCGGCGTGGACAGCTGCCAACGCAGCAGATACAGCGCATAACGTTTGAACACGCTCCCACCTCCCGCATCAATTGTATGCGCCGTGGCCGCACCCCGCAACTTATGTCTATACCCTCGCGGCGCAAAATGCCGGCGTGGCCGCACCCCGCAACATGCTTTTTCTACGGGCTGTTTTGAATGTCCCGCTTCCGTGATCCGACCGAGTCACTTGCCGAATTGAATTGAACGCCCCATCGCCGGGACTGGTACCAGGTGGTACCGCTGAAAATGAATCGGGAAGTCTGGAGAATTGAATTGAATTGAATTGAATAGAACCCCCTATCGCCGGGACTGGTACGGGCGGCGCGGCCGGGGCAAGCTAGGGGCGGAGGTGACTCGCGAGAAATGTCCATCCCCTACACTGAACCGCCCCTACAGGTTGAGGTGACCATCGAGATCCCCAGGGGCAGCTCCAACAAGTACGAATATGACCGGCGGCGGGGGGTCATGCGCTTGGACCGGGTGCTGTACTCGCCGGTGCACTATCCCACCGACTACGGGTTCATCCCCAACACTCTGGCCGAGGACGGTGATGAACTCGACGTGATGGTCATGATTTCCACAGCCACCTTCCCGGGCTGCCTGGTGGAGGCCCGCGTGCTGGGCGCCCTGGAAATGGCTGACGAGAAGGGTCGGGACGTCAAAATCCTGGCGGCGGCGGCGCGGGACCCGCGCATGGACCGGTTCCGCACGCTCGCGGACGTGGACCGCCACCGCCTCCGGGAAATCGAGTACTTTTTTACCATCTACAAGGATTTGGAGCATAAGCAAACCCTCGTCCGCGGCTGGCGGGACCTGGACTTCGCCCGCAACGTCGTTTTCCACGCCCGCCGCCCGTATACGGCGCCCACGGTCAAATAGCCCGGCCCGTAGCCCGGCCTGCGGCGGCAAACGGCGAAAGCACGAGGGAATTTCAGGTGGCATTCTAAAGGATATTCCAACGTAACGTAGAAATAGTATGGTCAGACTTGAGCACAAGATGCAGGGGGAGGAAAACATGGACAAGACGGTCACACTCTCCGTAATCAAAGCGGACGTTGGTGGATTTGTGGGACATTCCGGGGTCCACCCGGAGTTGCTGGAAAAGGCCAAAGGCATTCTGTCGGGCAGCCCGCTCTTAATAGACTTTCATGTGACCCACGTCGGTGACGATATCAACTTGGTGCTCACACACGAGCGGGGACGGAACAACGGTGAGATTCACCAGTTGGCGTGGGACACTTTCGTGGCCTGCACCGAGGTCGCCAAGAAACTCAAGCTCTACGGGGCCGGCCAGGACCTTCTGGGCGACGCTTTCTCCGGCAACATCAAGGGACTGGGCCCCGGGGTGGCGGAAATCGAGGTCGTGGAGCGCAAGAGTGAGCCGGTCGTGGTCCTCATGGCTGACAAGACCGAGCCCGGCGCCTGGAACCTGCCGCTCTACAAGATCTTCGCCGATCCGTTCAACACCATCGGCCTCGTGATCGACCCGAACATGCACGGCGGCTTCAACTTCGAAGTGCGTGACCTCATCGCCCACAAGAAAATCATTTTCTCCGCACCCGAGGACCTCTACGACATGCTGGTCTTCATCGGCGCGCCCGGGCGTTACGCGATCAAGCGGATTTTCCACAAGGCCAGCGGTCAGATTGCGGCGTCGTCAAGCACCCAGCGGCTGAACCTGATGGCCGGGCGTTACGTGGGCAAGGACGACCCGGTGTGCATCATCCGTTGCCAGAGCGGGTTCCCGGCGGTGGGCGAAGTGTTGGAGCCGTTCGCCCGCCCGCACCTCGTTTCAGGGTGGATGCGGGGCTCGCACAGCGGGCCGCTGATGCCCGTTTCGGTCGCCAAATCCTGCCCGACCCGGTTCGACGGCCCGCCGCGCGTGGTAGCGCTGGGCTTCCAACTGGCGCAGGGCAAGTTGATCGGCCCGCAGGACATGTTCGACGACCCGGCCTTCGACCGGGCGCGGGCCTTGTGCAACGAAATCGCCGATTATATGCGGAGCCTCGGTCCCTTCGAGCCGCACCGGCTGCCCCTGGACGAGATGGAGTACACGACAATGCCGCTGGTGATGGCGAAGCTGAAGGACCGGTTTATAGACCTCAGGATGGCCAAGGCCAAGAAGTGACCCGGGCAGGCAAACCCGAGAACGGCAAAGCCCGCCCGCTGCGGGGCGGGCTTTTTCCTGTCCGGCCCCCGTTTTGCTCGGGTTTCGCCGCCAGCTTTGCCGTATTTATTGGTTCTTGAGAAAGGAAGTCCTGGTGATGATCAAGATACCGTTGTTGGAGATCAACCGGATGGTGGAGGAGACGCTGGAACGCGAGCAGGCCAGGCACCGAAACGGCGTGATCGCGCTGTCACGCCTGGAACTCTTTGTGTTTGACAACTTCGAGGTCGAGGTGATGTTCGACCTGGCCCCCGGCTCGCCGGACATCAGCGCCCAGTTCACCCGGGAAATCGAGGACGGAATCTACCGCCTGATACACGGCACCAGCTATACGGGCAACTAGACGGACGGATTGGTGGTCGGTGGTCGGTGGTCGGTGGGGACTCGACCGACGACTGACGACCGACCACTGACGACCGATCAGACGGGTCAGCCAGCCAGGCGCTGCTTCAGCGGCCGCAGGGGGGAATAGCCCCCCGGGCCAGGGCGTCGGCGCGGTCATTCAACTCGTCACCGGCGTGCCCCTTGATCTTCCGGAAGGTGACCCGGTGCCGCCGGGCGAGACGCAGCAGTTCAGCCCAAAGGTCCCGGTTCAGAACAGGCTGTTTCTTGGCGTTCACCCAGCCGTTTTGTTCCCAGCGTTCGTACCACCGGTCCCGGAAGCAATTCACCAGGTAAGCCGAGTCACTGAAGAGGGTGACCAGGTGCGGGTTTTCCCCCAGCGCCTGCAACGCCCTGATCGCCGCCAGAAGTTCCATTCGTTGGTTGGTGGTCTTCGGATCCGACCCGGTCAGTTCCCGGCGGGCGTCCCCCTCGAGAATCACGGCGGCCCAGCCTCCGGGTCCCGGGTTCCCGGAACAGGCTCCGTCGGTGTAAATCACCACTTCATTCATCGTCGGCCACTCCCCGTTCCGGCCTTTTGCCTCTCATCCCCGCCCGGCGGCTGCCGGTCCTCAAGGTAATATACCCAGGCGATTACTTGCGCCACCACTTGGTACAACTCCGCCGGGATTTCACGGTCAAGGCCCAGACCGGCCAACGTCCAGGCCAACTGCGGATCCCGGTACACCGGTACACCGGACGACCGCGCCACTTCTTCAATCCGGACCGCAAACAGGCCCTTGCCCACGGCCACCACCCGGGGAACGGCGTCGGGCCCGTCCTGGTAGTCAAGTGCCGCCGCCACCCGGGGCTTGGCCGGGCCCTGCGCATCGCCGGAGTTCCGTTCCCGCTCCACAATCTCACACCTTCACTTTTTGGATCACACCCGGATGTCCGCCGCCTGTTGCGCTGACCGGCGACACATCCGGGCCGCACACCTCCACTTCCGGGATCACACCCGGATGTCCAGGGGCACGTACACGGGGCTGACGAAGCCCGCCAGCAGCTCCGCCACGCAACTCACCCGGCGGACCTCCACCGTTATCGGCCGTACCGGATATCCCAAGCCGGCCAACCGTTCTTCCAGCAGCCCCACCGCCTCCTGAAACCGGCCGGCCCACCGGGCCTCAGGCGTGATCAACCGCCCGCCCAATCCGGTATGGTCCATTTCGAGGCCCACCCAGAACTCACCAAAGAAGCTGGACCGCAGATGGAGTACGACCCTTGCGCCGGCCTCCGGTTCCGGCCCGTCACCGGGGAAGACCAGGTACACTTGGCCCTGCAGACGCTCCCCGCCGTTTAAGGCATAAGCCTGCACCGCATCCCGCCCGGTCCCCGAGCGGCCTTGGTTCAGCAGTTCCTGCCCGTCCGGGTCCGGATTCCAGTCCAGAATGTAAGCCAGGACTTTGGCCAGGGCTCCCTGGCTTAAAGGCAACTCCAGCGTCTGCAGCCAGGCCAAAACCGGCCATAGCTCCTTGCCGCCGTATTGGGGCAGGTCACGCCCCACCGCCAGGAGCCTAAAGACCAGTTCCCGGTCCACGGGCAACCGCCGGCGCAATAACTCCCGGAGCAGCGCCTCTGTGTCCGCCCCGGGCGAAAGACCAAGCGCCAGCAGCAACTCCTTCCCGGACGGACCGGAACTCCCGGCCTCCAGCGGGGCCAGGTGCCGGACCGTGACCTGCTCGGACTGCACCTTTTCCACCATCGCCCAAAAACGCTCCCCAGGCCGGACCGGAAGAACACCGGCCGCCCGGAAAAGCCGGCCGTCCAGGCTGACGATCGCCCCGTTCAATCCCGGCTCCACCAGTTGCAACCGGACAACCTGTCCGGGGGCCAGTTCCCGGAACTGGTGCGGCCCGCCGCCACCGCCGTCCGCCGCCGGCCCAACAGGGTATAACATCCCGCGCCCACCCTCGCATACTGCTAACTGGTTTTTATTCGCGCCGGATCCAGGCTTTCCCTTTGACTCCCCTGAAAATCCCCTCTCCCTCTGGGAGAGGGTCAGGGTGAGGGGTATTTTTTTCATCCTTCTGCTGGCGCCGCTAGAGCGGCATGGGTGTCTGTTTTATCCAATTGTTTTGTCGGCATCAGATATCCGTTTGCCGGGCACGCTAACACAAACCTGAAGGGAGTGGGCGACGTTGAAGGGTGACATGACCAGTAAAGCGGTAATGGGACTCGGCGTCGGTGCTTCGACCCTCGGACGCCTCATCGGCGGACGTTTGGGGGCGATGATCCTGGGTTTTGGACTGGCACACATCTTCCTGGGCGCGCTTGACAGGTGGCGCCCGAATGTGCGGTTCTAGGCCGCGGCCCGGCCCGCTCGGGCCCGGCTTATCTGCCGTTTGCCTGGTTGTCTGGTTGGTTGACACACCTCCGCTGATATTACCTGCGTTGGGCTAACCACCAGAGGTCTTTTGGATGCCGTTAGGCGACTAACCACAAGGGCCGCTTCTCAGGCACGTCTTCCACGCAAAAACCTCCGGAAACAAGCAGTCCGGAGGCTTGGCTTCTTTTTCTGGAGCTGGTGGTCGGATTTGAACCGACGGCCTGCTGATTACGAATCAGCTGCTCTGCCGCTGAGCTACACCAGCCCGGAAGTCTTCAAGAGGCAACGACTCTTATTTTAGCAAGAATCGCGTAATTGTCAAGATGGCCCGGTTGCTTGGCCCGGCGGTACATTGCCGCCGGGCGGTTTTGGGGGTTATTCCGCTGCGGGCTGCTTGTGTTCCAGGGTTGCGAGCACTTCTCTTCCCCGGTTGGTCAATTCCCATGTGATTCCGTCAGTGGCGGCCAGCCCCAGGCGGGACAGAGCTTCCAGTTCCCGGCGGGCTACGAACTCACCGGGACTGTCCAGAAACCCGGCCGGTACGCGGGCCAATTCTTCAGGTGCCAGCCGGAGACCATAGGCGATGTCGCCCTCGTCCGCTTCGCCGACGAGGGTTAGGAACACCAGGATATCGAGCTGCCGGGGCGTCAGGGCGCCGGAAGACTCGGCTTCGGGGTCCGGGACGCAGTCTTTGGATGGCGGCGGCTCAAGGTGGTCTGCCGACTTCGCATCGCCCGGAGTTTGAGTGTCCTCGCGCCATGCGTTGTCTTCATCCATTGTTACAACGACCTCCCGCCGGCTCTCAGTGAAAAAGGTGAAAAAGCTGTCAGACACCTGCCTTTTCGCCCCGATTTGGCGGGCGTGAGCGTACGCACGCTCCACGTTAACGGAGGACGATGTTGACGAGCTTGCCGGGCACGGGAATAACCTTGACGATCTCCTTGCCCGCCACCAGCGCCCGCACCCGGGACTGTTCCAGTACGGTGTCCCGCATCGCTTCCGGCGTGATGTCCGCCGCGACCATCAACCGGTCGCGCACCTTCCCGTTGACCTGAACCACGATCTCCACCTGGTCCTCGACCAGAAGCTCCGGGTCGTACTCCGGCCAGGGCTCCCGGTGGATGCTCTCCGGGTGTCCGGTGCGCGCCCACAGCTCGTCGGCCAGGAACGGGGCGAACGGCGCCAGCAGGAGGAGCAACCGCTCCACCGCCTCCCGCATGACGGCCGGATCCCGGTTTACCGGCGCCACCCGGTCGCGGAAGTGGTGCATGCCGTTCACTAATTCCATCGCCGCGCTGATGGCCGTGTTGAAGTTGAAACGGGTTTCGATGTCCTCGGTGACTTTCTTGATGGTCTGGTGGGTCAGCCGGCGCATGCTCCGGTTCACCCCGACCAGGTTGGCCGGCGGCTCGGGCCGAGCCCCCCGGATCTCGCCGGCCACCGAATTCACCAGCCGCCAGACCCGCTGCAGGAAGCGGTAGCAGCCCTCCACGCCCTGGTCGGACCACTCCAGGTCCCGCTCGGGCGGGGCGGCGAACAGCACGAACAGCCTGGTGGTGTCTGCTCCGTAGCGGTTCAGGATATCTTCCGGGCTGACCACGTTCCCCTTGGACTTGGACATCTTGGCCCCGTCCTTTAAGACCATGCCCTGGGTCAGCAGGTTGGTGAACGGTTCCTGGACCTTGACCAGGCCCAGGTCGTACAGCACCTTGGTGAAAAAACGCGAATACATCAAGTGCAGGATGGCGTGCTCCACCCCGCCGATGTACTGGTCCACCGGCAGCCAGCGGTCAACCCGCTCGAGCCCCCACGGTCCGTTTTCCTCCCGGGGGCTGGTGAAACGGAAGTAGTACCAGGATGAACACATGAAGGTGTCCATGGTGTCGGTCTCCCGCCGGGCCGGACCGCCGCACGCGGGGCAGCCGGTGTTTACGAATTCCGGCGACTCGGTCAGGGGCGAGCGCCGGGTACCGGCACCGCCGGCACCGCCGGCACCGCCGGTCAGCTTTTTTGCCACGTCCTCGGGCAACAGCACCGGGAGCGATTCCTCGGGCACCGGCACCGCCCCGCACCCCTCGCAGTACACGATCGGAATCGGCGCTCCCCAGTACCGCTGGCGGGAGATCAGCCAGTCGCGCAGGCGGTACTGCACCTGGAACCGGGCCGCACCCCGCGACTCCAGGTGCCGGGTGATGGCCGGGATCGCCTCCGCGTTCGCCATGCGGTCAAAACCCGGGGTGTTCACCAGGCGCCCCGGACCGGTGTAGGCTTCGGTCATAGTGTCCCCGTCCAAAACATCTCCCTCCGGCTGGATGACCACCCGGACCGGGAGGCCGTATTTGCGGGCGAATTCAAAATCCCGCTGGTCGTGCGCCGGCACGCCCATCACGCAGCCGGTCCCGTATTCCATGAGCACGTAGTTGGCCACGAACACCGGCACCTGCTCCCCGGTGAGGGGGTTTGTGCAGTAAGCGCCGGTGAAAAGGCCCTCTTTTTCGTGTTCGCCGGCCGTGCGGTCCAGTTCGCTTAAACTCCGCGCCCGCTCGGTGAAGGCTTGCACCGCCGCCCGGTACTCGGGCGTGGTCACCCGCAGCGCCAGCGGGTGCTCGGGGGCGATGGTCATGTAGGTCACCCCGCCCAGCGTGTCCGGGCGGGTGGTGAAGACCCGGATCGCATCGTCCGTTCCGGCCAGCGGGAAGGCAATTTCGGCGCCGGTGCTGCGGCCGATCCAGTTCTCCTGCATGACCTTCACCTTCTCGGGCCAGCCCGGGAGTTTCGCCAGGTCTTTCAGGAGGCGGTCGGCGTAGGCGGTGATCCGGAAGAACCACTGCTCCAATTCGCGCCGCTCGACGGTGGTCTTGCACCGCTCGCAATCCCCGGCCACCACTTGCTCGTTGGCCAGCACCGTGACGCACGAGGGGCACCAGTTGACCGGCGCCTTGGCCTTGTAAGCCAGGCGTGAGCGGTAGAACTGCAGGAAAAGCCACTGCGTCCACCGGTAGTACCCCGGGTGGCAAGTGGCAAACTCCCGGCGCCAATCGTAACTCACACCCAGCAGCTTAAGCTGTGTGCGCATCGCGTTGATGTTGTCCCGGGTCCACCTGGCCGGGGGCACGCCGTGTTGAATGGCCGCGTTCTCCGCCGGCAGCCCGAAGGCGTCCCAGCCCATGGGGTGCAAAACGTCGTAGCCGCGCATGGTCTTGAACCGCGCCACCACGTCGCCGATGGCGTAGTTGCGCACGTGCCCCATGTGCAGGTTGCCCGAGGGGTAGGGGAACATCTCCAGGCAGTAATACTTGGGACGGCCGGAGAAGTCCGGCACGTGATGTATGCCCTCGGTTTCCCACCTGCGGCGCAGTTTCTCTTCAATGTCGGCGAAAATGTACTTCTCTTCCACCTGGAACGAACCTCCGTTGGGATAGAATATTCTCCCTGTATTCTACCTTTCGTATTCCGACTCCTGTATCTCGGTCTCCATATATCAAAAAGGCGTTCCCGTATGGACGCGCCTTCAAATGAAAAAGCCCCCATCCCGGCCAGGATGAGAGGCTTCAAGTCTTTTTCGTAATGGTGGAGCTGGCGGGGATTGAACCCGCGGCCTCTACCATGCCAAGGTAGCGCGCTCCCACTGCGCCACAGCCCCATCACAGACACCAGTATAAGACAAAGCAGTACAAAAGTCAACCGCGTTGGATTTTTCGGAACGCCTCAACCCGGACCATTCAGATGTATAAAACAAACAATACGAAGGTCATCCGTGTTAGAGCCCAGCCGGCAAATGGACGACCGGTGCGTCCCCCCAGAGGCGTTCCAAGTTGTAAAAGTCCCGCTCGCTCTGCGTGAAGACATGTACCACAACGTCCCCATAGTCCAGCAGGACCCAGAGACCTTCCCGGTATCCTTCCGACCGGGGTGCCTTTGCGCCCAGTTCGCCAAGCTTCTCCCGGATGTGATCGGCGATGGCCTTGACATGGGTGGTGGAACGGCCGCTGACCAGCACGAAGTAGTCGCTCAATATCGTGAGACCACTGATATCAAGAACCAGTATGTCGTCGCCTCTTTTTTCCCCCGCCGCCCGCACCGCCGTTTCAACCAAGGTCCGGGGACTCAACGACATGCCATTCCTCCTCGGCAGGTGGTCTTGCAAGGCCGCAGCGGGTTCTAGGCCCTAGAAGCGTCTTTCATTGTTATCATCTCTGGCACGGGCTTCGTTCACCGTGATGATCCGGCCGCCGAACTCGGTTCCGTTCATGGCGTTGATCATCGTCTCGACATCCTCGTCCTTGACCTCCACAAAGCCGAAGCCACGGGAGCGGCCCGTCTGCCGGTCGGTGATGATGCGACTGGAAACCACTTCGCCGTAAGCTCCGAAAGCCTCATCCAGGTCTTCGGCCTTCGTGCCCCAGGGCAGATTACCTACGTACAGGGTACGCACCAATATTCTCACCTCACTTTGCTCCATATTATTTGCAAAAGGATGTCTCCTGATGCAATCCTTATCGATAAAGACCGTTGTTCAAAACGTACTCTTCGACGCTTTCCGGCAGCAGGTACTTGATCGGTCTCCCCTCGCTCACCCGGCGCCGGATGTCGGAGGATGAAATCGCCAGGGCCGGCACCTCAAACGCCGTGATCCGCTCCGCCAAGGAGGCCGGCAACAGCCTGAGCCTTGCCGCAAGGTTTTCCAGGTTGTGCCCCGGCCGCGTGGCGGCGATGAAACGGCATCTCGCCAGCAATTCCGGAAACCGGTGCCAGGACAGAAGTTCCAGTACCGCGTCGGCGCCGGTGATAAAGTAGGTGGCGTCCGGGTGGTACACGTCCTGCAATTCCCGGATCGTGTCGTACGTATACGAAAGACCCGGCCGTTTTATTTCCAGATCCGATACTTCGAAAAAGGGGTTTGAAGCGATGGCCAGGGCCGTAACGGCCAGGCGGTGTTCGGAACCGGAGATCGGGCGGTCCCTTTTATGCGGGGGCCGCCCGGCAGGAACAAAGATCACTTTGTCCAACCGGTATTCGTAACGGACACCCTCGGCCACCACCAGGTGACCGTAATGAACGGGATCGAAGGTCCCGCCCATCACTCCCAACTTCATACTCGATACCTCGAACCGGATTGGGTTGGGACAATTATAATGGTTGATCCCGGAAAATGCAAGCGTTTTCGATGTTTGGGGCGTCCGAGGTTATTATAGCACCTCTAGGGGCTGTCGCGGATCTGCCTCAGCGCACTCCGCAACCGATCAACCTCGCTTATTGGCCCCCCTCCCTCGCTTCTGTTTCCTCCAGGGCGGCGCGCAGTTTCCGGTAGGAGTCGTCGAGCGCCTCGGAGATCACCTTGACGTCCCCGAGCACCGGCATAAAGTTCGTATCCCCGTTCCACCGCGGCACAATGTGTATATGGAAGTGCCCCGGGATGCCGGCGCCGGCCACGCGGCCCACGTTGATCCCGATGTTGAACCCGTCCGGTTGGAAGGCCCGGCGCAAAATCTCCACCATCCACCGCGTCACTTCGAACAGTTCCAGCATCTCCTGGGCGGCCAGTTCCTCGATGTCGGGCGCGTGCCGCTTGGGAGCGACGAGCAAATGGCCGTTGTTGTAGGGGAAGAGGTTCAGGATGACAAAGCAGTTCCCGGTCCGGGTGAGAAGGTAGTTCGAAGCGTCCCGCTCCGGATCGTCGTGCAGTTTCTGGCAGAAGATACACTCCGGGTTGGGGTCTTTCGCCGCCCCGGTCACGTACCGGCTCCGCCACGGCGCCCACAGTTTATCCAATAAGTCGACACCTCCTCTTAGAGTTCGAGAACCATGTTGTTCCGGTGCACAACCTCGTCAAAGTGCCGGTAGCCGAGAATCTCGGGCACGGCGGCGGTCTTGCAGCCCTTGATGCGCTCGATCTCCGCGGCCGAGTAGTTGGCCAAGCCCCGGGCGATCTCCGTCCCGGCCGGATCGACAATGCTGACCATCTGGCCCATTCCAAACCGGCCTTCCACCGCCACCACCCCCGAGGGCAAGAGACTTTTGCCTTTTTCACGCAGAGCCTGCGCCGCGCCGGCGTCCACCGTGATCTTCCCGGCCACCGAAGCGCCATAGGCGATCCACTGTTTGCGCATCTCCATGCGGCGCGGCACCGCCTGGAAGACGGTGCCGATTTCCTCCCCTTCCAGGACGCGGCGAATCACGTTCTCCATCGAACACCGGGCGATGGCCGTGACCACTCCCGAGTGGGTGGCAATCCGGGCCGCCTGCAGTTTGGTGATCATCCCGCCGGTGCCGTGCCGGCTGCCGGCGGTTCCCGCCAGCTTCTCGATGTCCGGGGTGACCTCGTCCACCCAGTGAATCAGGCGGGCTTGGGCATCGGCCCTCGGGTCGGCGGTGTACAGGCCGTCGGTGTCGGTGAGCAGCAGCAAAAGGTCGGCGTCCATCAGCCCGGCCACCAAGGCGGCCAGTTGGTCGTTGTCGCCGAGCTTGATCTCGTCCACGGCCACCGTGTCGTTTTCATTGATGATCGGCACCACCCCGAATTGCAGCAGGCTGGCGAGGGTGTTCCGGGCGTTCAGAAAGCGCCGGCGGATCGAAAAGTCCTCCCTGGTGAGCAGAACTTGGCCGGCGGTGATGCCATACTCGGCCAGGAACTTCTCGTACATGTGCAGCAATACTCCCTGTCCCACTGCGGCGCAGGCCTGTTTTTCGGGAATAGTGCGGGGTCCCCGCCGGAGCCCGAGTTTGCCGGCCCCGGCCCCAATGGCGCCCGAGGTGACCAGGATCAGTTCCCGGCCTTGGTTGTGCTGGTCGGCCAGTTGCCGCACCAGCAGCTCAATGGCGGCGAGGTTCAGCTTGCCGGTCTCGTGCGTCAGCGAACTGGTGCCGACCTTGACCACCAGCCGCTTGAATCCTTTGAATTCCGCCCTCTCCACGCGCACGCTCACTTCTCTTTTTGTAGATTCCGGAGTCCCCGGAATTCCGTTGGAATTAAGTATTGTGTCCCCCGAATTCCAACGGAATTCCGGTTGGAATTAAGTATTGTGTCCCCCGAATTCCATCCCCCGAATTCCGTCCGAATTCCAATCCCCGAAATTCCGAATTCTCTTGTCTTCTTGTCTTTTATTCTGGATTCTGAATTCTGGATTCTGGATTCTAAAAGAATAACATATCCCGACTTCAACCGGTAGGGTTCTCGCTATACTCGAATTCGAAGCGGCCGATGCGGACATTGTCGCCCGTTCTGATTCCTTCCGCCCGGAGGGCGTCCTCCACTCCGATCCGGACGAGCAATTGCTGAAGGTGATGTACGGCCTCGGGGTTGTCCAGGTCAGTCATCGCCACCCGGCGCTCAATCCCTTCCCCTTCCACCACGTAGGTGTCCCCGTCCCTGGCCACCAGAAAGAGATTCACGTCCGCCTCCCGCTCTTCCGGGACGACAAAGGCGGGCGCTGTCTCCACCGGGATGGTGTCCAGCAGGTGGTATGCCCGGTAGACCAGCCGCTCTAAACCCTCACCGGTGAGCGCCGAGATCCCGAACACCTCGTGCCGCCCGCCGGCGGCTTCCACCAGGCGCCGGACGTTCTCACGCGCCTCCGGCAGGTCGATTTTGTTGGCCGCCACCAGTTGGGGGCGGGCGGCCAGGCGGGGATCGTAGGCGGCCAGTTCCCGGTTGATGGTCTCGAAGTCGGCCACCGGGTCCCGGCCCTCGCGGCCGGAAACGTCGACCACGTGGATCAGGACCCGGGTGCGTTCCACGTGCCGCAAAAACCGGTGACCCAGCCCGGCACCCTGGTGGGCGCCCTCGATCAGCCCGGGGATGTCGGCCAGCACAAAGCTCTCGCCCTCGCCCACGCGCACCACGCCCAGATGGGGTTCGAGGGTGGTGAAGGGGTAGTCCGCAATTTTGGGCCGCGCCGCGGACACCTTGGAGATAAGGGTCGACTTGCCGGCGTTCGGGAATCCGACCAGCCCGACGTCAGCCAGGAGTTTCAGTTCCAGTTCCAGCCAGAACTCCTCGCCGGGCTCGCCCTTCTCGGCAAAACTCGGCGCCTTGCGGTTGGCGGTGGCAAAGCGGGTGTTTCCCCGGCCGCCCCGGCCGCCGCGCGCCACCCGGTACTCCTGCCCGTCGGCCGTGAGGTCGGCCAGCAGGGTTTTATCCCCGGCCCGGCGGACCTCCGTGCCCACCGGCACCCGCAGGACCAAGTCCTCGCCCTTGCGCCCGTGCATGTTCTTACCCTGACCGTGGACTCCCCGGTCGGCCTTGTAGTGGGTGCGGTACCGGAAATCGACCAGCGTACGCAGGCCCCCGTCGGCCCGCAGAACGATGTGGCCGCCCCGGCCGCCGTCTCCTCCCGAAGGGCCGCCGTAGGGAACGTACTTTTCACGCCGGAAAGCGACGCAGCCGTTACCGCCGTCCCCGGCCTTAACGTTTATTTTGGCGTAGTCTTTGAACAACCGGCCTATACCTCCCGCCGGGGGAATTGAATCCTGATCCGGGGGCCGGCCGGGGTCTCGATGACGTCGGCCCGCGCTCCCAGCGGTGCGAGCAATCCGTTGGTCGGTGCCAGGTTTTCTTCCAGTTCCGCGGCGGATATGTTTCCGGTCGGGGGCAGGTCGACCTCGCAGACAAAACCGTCAAAGCCGTCCGCCGGTTTTGACAGGGTCAGGGCCACCGGTTCGGCGGAACCTTCCAGGAAACCCATCAAAGCCCCGAGTTCCCTGAAAGCCTGCCGCAAGAGCGCCTCGCCTCCGGGCGCCGCCGGCCATTGTCCGGACGCTCGGGCCTGAACTTCCACCAGCACGGGAACCCCGTACCTGGTCACCTGTTGCTGGAAGGCCAGCAGGGCGGTCGCCAGTTCCGGGGGGTGAATAACCGCGATTTTGGTGATTTCCCGGAGCTGGTCCGACACCTGTCCGATGTATTCCCGGATGCGCTCGGTTCTATTCAGTTGCGCCAGCGCGGAAATGACCTGCAGGTGATTTAGAAAATCATGACTATAGTTGCGGATAAACCGCAACAACTCCTCCGACACAGTTCATCATCCCCTCTAAGGCCCTTCTCCTGCACATCCGGTGCAGTCGGGCAAGTATGACCGGGCCGGCTCAAAGGGTTTAAGGCGGCTAGCGGCGGCGGCGACGACGGTAGTAGCGGGCGCGGCTGCGCCGAATGCTGAACCGCAGGCCCAAAATCAGCAAAAAGAGGCCTCCGAGCACCAGCCCCGCGCGGTACCACCAGGTCGTACTCGGCAGGCGGGGGACGGCGGCGGCGACCAGGACCGGCGCCTGTCCGATTTCTTCATCCCCGCAGTGCACGATCAGGGTGCCCACCTGTTCGCCGGCGCCAAGCGGCGCGATCAACTCCCGTTCCAGGCGGAGTTGCCACCGCACCGGTGCGGGATCGTCCACCGGCACCACGTGGGTCACGCCGGAACCGGCACGCAGGACAGCCTTGCCGTTCCCGAACACCACCGGCACCGAGCCGATTTCGTCCCCCTCGCGCACGGGGACCAGAGAGCGGAAGCGGTTATGCCCGTAGTCCAAAAGGGCGGCCGAATCGGTCCAAATGTTGGTGCCTTCGCTTTTCAGCACCACGGCGAGCACCGTCCGCCCATTGCGCTCGGCGGCCGAAACCAGACATTGCCCGGCCGGGACGGTGTACCCGGTTTTGAGCCCGATCGCCCCTTCGTAACGCCAAAGGAGCTTATTGTGGTTCACCAAAAGGCTCAAGGCGTCCGGGTCGGCCCGGGTGAGCCGGTACGTCTTTGTAGCGGTCATCTCCCGGATCAGGGGTTGGGCGAGAGCGGCACGGGCGATCAGGGCCAGGTCCCGGGCGGTCGTGTATTGCCGCTCGTCGTGCAGACCGTGCGGATTCACAAAATGGCTGTTGTGCGCCCCCAACCGCCAGGCTTGGGCATTCATGGCCGCTACGAACTCCTCGACCGACCCGTGCACGTGTTCGGCCACCGCCGTGGCCGCGTCGTTGGCCGAGACCAGAATGACGGACCAGAGCAACTCCCGCAGGCTGAACTCCTCATCCGGGGTGGGCCAAATCGCCGAGCCGCCGACGTGGATCGCGGCCTCACTCATCACAACCCGCTCGTCCAGCCGGTCACGACCGTTTTGCACCGCGACGAGGGCGGTCAGGATTTTGGCGGTGCTCGCCGGGGACATCGCCCGGTCCGCGTTCTTTTCATACAGGAAACGGCCGGTGTCCAGGTCCATCAGTACCGCCGCTTCGCCCACGATTTGGGGTTCCCCGGCCTGCGCGCCGCCGGTCGGCAGCAGGAAAAACAGTAAAACCAGAAATAAGAGACGAAAGAACTTGCTCATTCTTCTCCCAGGTAGTTTGTTTTTTTCATTATAATGGAGTTGTCCCGCCTTGTGAACCACTCACGGATCCCGGATGAGTGCGCGCCGCCGGCCGGGGAAACCCTAACACCAACTCCCGGCGGACTTCCCGTTCTGGATTCTGGATTCTGAATTCTGGCTTCTGGCTTCTGGATTGACAGGAGGTGTAAGGGTTGAACGAGAAACCGCGCCGCTTTGCCGGGCCTGGGGGGTGGGGGAATGGGGCGGCCGACACCCGGAGGCTTGACCTCCAGGTGGAGGGTGTCTCCTGCGCCGCTTGCGTAAGGCGGGTGGAACAGGCGCTGGCCGGAGTCACGGGAGTCCTGGAGGCCACCGTCAACCTCGCCACGGGGAAGGCGGCCGTCACCTACGAGCCCGCCCGGGTCAAGGTCCCCGAGCTGTTGGCGGCCCTGTCCGCCGCCGGGTACCAGGCCGCGCCCGCCGGAGGCGTGCGGGTGACCCTGCCCGTCCGGGGCTTGACTTGCGCCTCGTGCGTCCGGCGGCTGGAGGAAGCGCTGGCCCGCACCGGCGGCGTACACCACGCCGCCGTCAACCTGGCCGCGGAGAGAGCGACGGTGGACTACGATCCCGGAGTCGTTTCGGTACGTGCGCTGGAGCAGGCCGTTCGCGACGCCGGCTACCAGGTGGAGGCCCTCGAGGCGCAGGCCGGCGAGGACCGGGAGCGTGCCGCCCGGGAACGGCACATGCGCCGGCTGACTTGGGACTTTGCCGTGGGGGCGTTTTTCTCCACCGTGGTGTTGTTGGGCAGCCTGCCGCACATGTACCCTCCCTGGGCGGGGTTTGCGCCGCACTTCCTCACCGCGCCGCTGGTGCTGCTCTTCCTGACGGCGCCCGTGCAGTTCGGTTCCGGCCGGCGCTTCTACGCCGGCGCCTACGCGGCGCTGCGCCGCGGCGCG
Organism: Bacillota bacterium; assembly: GCA_040757205.1. NCBI lineage: Bacteria > Bacillati > Bacillota > Bacillota bacterium. Next base: position 121,496 of record JBFLXL010000003.1, on the reverse strand, counting down.
GCGGACATGAACGTGCTGGTGGCCCTGGGCACGACCACGGCTTGGACGTACAGCGCGGCCATGACCCTTTTCCCGGATTTCCTGACCGGGCTGGGCTTTCCGTACCAGCTCTACTACGACGTCGCCGCCGTGATCACCACCCTGATCGTGCTCGGCCGCCTGCTGGAGGCACGGGCCCGGGGCAAAACCTCGGAGGCGATCCGGAAGCTGATGGGCCTGCAAGCCAAGACGGCCCGGGTGATCCGGCCGGACGGGCGGGAGGTGGACATCGCCATCGCCGAGGTGGAGGTGGGCGACCTGATCTTGGTGCGCCCCGGTGAGCGGGTGCCGGTGGACGGCGTGGTGGTGTCCGGGCGGTCCGCCCTGGACGAATCGATGCTGACCGGGGAAAGCCTTCCCGTTGAAAAGGGCGCCGGAGACGAGGTGGTCGGGGCGACCATCAACAAGACCGGCTCCTTCACTTTTGAAGCGATCCGGGTGGGCCGCGACACGGTGTTGGCCCAAATCATCCGGCTGGTGGAGGAAGCCCAGGGGTCGAAGGCGCCCATCCAGCGCCTGGTGGACGTGGTCGCCGCCTATTTCGTCCCGGCGGTGGTGGGGACGGCCGTTTTGAGTTTCGCGCTCTGGTATCTGTTCGGCCCCCCGCCGGCCTTCATTTTCGCGCTGACCACTTCCATCGCCGTGTTGATCATCGCCTGCCCGTGCGCCCTGGGTCTGGCCACTCCGACCGCCATCCAGGTCGGCACCGGGGTGGGCGCGGAGAACGGGATTTTGTTCAAGGACACCGAAAGCCTGGAGACCGCCCACCGCGTGCAGGCGGTGGTGTTTGACAAGACGGGCACCCTGACCGAGGGCTGGCCCGCGCTGACCGACGTAATTCTGGGGAAGGGCTTCGGGGAAGCGGAAGAGGAACTCTTGCGGTGGGTGGCCTCGGTCGAGTCACGATCGGAGCACCCGCTGGGAGAGGCGGTCGTGGCAGGCGCGAAGGAAAGGGGACTGGCTTTGGCCGAACCGGAGGCGTTCGAGGCCGTGCCGGGCCACGGCGTGCAGGCCCGGGTGGACGGCCGCGCGCTGCTGGTCGGAAACCGGCTGCTGATGAACGAGCGGGGGGTCGCCGTCGGGGACCTGGAAGAAGACGCCCGGCGCCTGTCGGACGAGGGGAAGACGTGCGTGTTCGTGGCCGTGGACGGCCGGGCGGCCGGGGTCCTGGCGGTGGCCGACACTTTGAAGGAGCACTCGGCCGCAGCGGTCCGGGAGTTGAGAAGGCTCGGCCTCGAAGTGATCATGATGACGGGGGACAACCGCCGGACGGCGGAGGCCGTCGCCGGGAAGGCGGGCATCCAGCGGGTGCTGGCGGAGGTGCTGCCGGAACACAAGGCGCGGGAGGTCAAGCGGCTTCAGGAAGAAGGCAAGGTCGTGGCTATGGTCGGCGACGGTTTAAACGATGCTCCGGCCCTGGCCCAGGCCAACGTGGGCATCGCCATCGGGACCGGCACCGACGTGGCCATGGAAGCATCCGACGTGACGTTGATCACCGGGGATTTGCGCGGCGTGGTCAAGGCTATTGGGCTATCGAAGGCCACCATCGGGATGATCAAGCAAAACCTCTTCTGGGCCTTCGCCTACAACATCGTGCTCATCCCCGTGGCGGCGGGGGTGCTGTATCCTTTTTACGGCATCCTCTTAAACCCCATGCTCGCGGCCGCGGCGATGGCCTTCAGTTCGCTCTCCGTTGTGTTGAACTCCCTGCGCCTGCGCCGGTTCAAGCCCGCCCCCCTCTAAAAAGGGGCCAGGCCCCTTTTTCCCTGCACAGGCCCCTTTTTCCCTATTTTCCTGTTTTGCTTTCCCTGACCTTCAACGCAAGAAAGTCTAAAAAGGTCAGGCCCCTTTTTGGGGGTCCGGAACAGACATAGCATCCGGGGTTGGTTGGTCCCGGCCCTATTGGCGCACCATGAAAAAGGGTCGCCACGAAAAAGGGGCCTGGCCCCTTTTTCGCCAAAGGTATAAAAGATGTCAGACGCCTTTTACGGCGTGCGGCGCTTTTCGGGGCGGGGTTAGCGGCGGGCTGGTTTCTCGCCCAGTTTCACTTCCAGCTCGTGTGCGCCGCCGTCCCGGAACACTTTCACCTTCAAGGTTTCGCCCGCCTTATGGGTCCGGATCGCCCGGATCACTTTTTCCGGGTTACTCACTTGGGCCCCGTTCAACTCCAGAATCACGTCCCCCGGCCGGAAGCCGGCTCTGGCCGCCGGGCTGTCGGCCACAATTCCGATCACCAGCGCCCCGGTGGTCGCTCGCAGCTCCAGGTAGCGAGCCAGTTCCGGGGAAACGGTGTCCAACTGCACCCCCAGCCAGGCGTGGCTGATACCGCCGGTCTCGATCAACTCGTCGAGTACGGGGCGGATGGTGCTGGTCGGGATGGCGAAGCCGATCCCCTGGGCCTGGGCGTTGACGGCCGTGTTGATCGCCACCACCTCGCCCCGGAGGTTCAACAGCGGGCCGCCGCTGTTCCCGGGATTGATGGAGGCGTCGGTCTGCAGAAGATTGTCGTAATACCGGTCCTCGATGGTCACCGGCCGGCCCTTGGCGCTGATCACCCCGACGGTGACCGTATGGTCCAGACCGTAGGGGTTGCCGATGGCGATCACCCACTCACCGACCCGTACGTTGTCCGAATCACCCAGTTTCAGGTGGGGCAGCTTGCGCGGGGCTTCCACCTTGATGACCGCCAGGTCGAGGTCGTAATCCGAGCCCACCACCTTCGCGGCGAGCGGTGTTTCAAATCCGGTCAGGGTTACCCAGATTTCCTCGGCACCGCGGATCACATGTTCATTAGTCAGGATGTAGCCGTCCTTAGAGAACAGAAAACCGGACCCCATGCCCCGGCGGCTGGGGCCGGACTGCGGGGGTGAGATGTCGGGACGGCTGAAAAAGTCACGGAAGAAAGGATCGTCAAAGAACGGACTCCATTCCCTGCCGGAGGCCGGCACCACCGTGTCGATCTTGGCTACCGCCGGCCCGGCACGCTCCACGATCTTGACGATCGTGCCGGAATCTACACCGGGTAACTCGGGAGCAGCCACCGCCGTACGATTGTTGACGTTGGTGAGCGGCTCCTGCGGCCGGAAATCCCTGACCGCCATATTGCCGGCGGCAAACATTATCCCGGCTACCAGAGCCACAAGGGCCGTGAACGCCAGCTTCCTTCTCCAACTCACGTGCTTAACCCCCCCGGACAAAATGTTCTTGCTCTTATTATCCTCATTTGAGCGTTCCAGGTCAACGCCGCCGACGTGCCGGGCGGCGGGTACGGCGGGGTCTTCAGGGCCGGACGACAGGAAAGCTCGGGCGTCAAAACACCGAGCAGCAATAGAAGCACCCGTGCCGACAGTTTGAACGAATATCCGCCCACACCCCGTCACCCCCGCAGCACACGCGGTTCTAAGAGCCGGCGAGTCAGCCGGCTTTCAGGAATCACAGCGCCACGGTCACCTGTTTTGTTGTTCCCTGCCGGGTTCACTATACCGCGCGGCTTATGAACCGGAGAGAAGAAAAAAAGGGGGACTGTCCCCCTTTTTTGGTTGGGGACTGTCCCCTTTTTTGGTTTGTCCCCCTGTTTGGGTTACTTTTTGACCCCGTACTTTTTCAGCTTGCCGTACGGCGAGACGATGTTGTAGCCAAAGGCCAGGTCTTTCGGTTTCAGGTCGAAGGCCACGCCCATCAGCTGGGTCAGGAACAGGACCGGCATTTTGTATTTCTTTTTGTTGAGCTTGCCGATCTTCTCCTGGAACACGTCAGTGTTCATGGCGCACATGGGGCAGGTGGTGACGATGACGTCCGCCCCGGCGGCCGCCGCCGAATCCAGCACCTTGCCGGTCAGGTCGTAGATCAGCTCCGGGTTGGCGAACTGCTGCGAACCGCCGCAGCACCGGGCGGCCAGCGGGAAGTCCACCGCCTCCGCGCCCACGGCCTCCACGATCCGGCCCATCACCTGCGGGTACTCCACGTCGTCGAAGTCCGGGCGCCGGAGAGCGCGCACCGTCTGACAGCCGGAGTAGCAGGCCACCTTCAAGCCGTTCAACGGCTTGATGGTCCGCTCTTTGATTCTCTCCACGCCGATCTCGTTGGCCAACACGTCCACCACGTGCTTGATCTTCAGCTTGCCGCTGTAGGAAAGGTTCGCGGCCCCCAAAGCCTCGTTGAGCTTTTTGCCGAATTCCGGATTGATCCGCATCAACTCGTTCGGCCACGCCAGGTTCAGGTAGCAGGAACTGCAGGCGACGATGATGTCGTGCCCCTTCTTCTCGGCCAGGGCCAGGTTGCGGCACGCCAGCGCCATCTGGGCGAAGTCGCCGATGGCGTTGGCCACCAGGGTCGCGCCACAGCAGTTCCAGTCCGGAATCTCGCCCGCCAGTTCCAGGCCCAGGGCGTGCGCCACCGCCTCGAACGAAATGTGGTTGGATTTACCGGTCGCCTCCGACGCGCAGCCCGGATAGTAAATGTACGCCATCTAGTGTCCCTCCTTCGCCAGTGCGGAGGCCTTCTTGTAGATCTTCTTCAAATCCTTTTTGCCCTTGACGGCCTTGCCGGGCAAGGGAGGCAGGCGCCTTTTCATCACCATCGGTATGGCCACGTCGGTCATCTTCATCGCGTCGCGCATGGCCTTGGGCCCGGCCTTCAGGTAGAACATCCCGGTCAGGAAGGCCTCCCACAGGCGGCCGCGGCTAATCATGTTGTCGAAGAAGGTCTTGGAAAACAGCGCTCCCGGCGTAACCTTGGCGCCCTTGGTGTCGGCCAGGTACTTCTTCATCCCGTGCATGAAGTCGATGATCGGAATGCCGCGCGGACACCTTACCGTGCACAGGTTGCATGAAGTACACAGCCACGGCGTGTTCGCCTTCAGGACTTTGTCCTTGTCGCCGGCCTGGATCGCCTTGAAGTACTTCCGCGGCTGCAGATCCATCAAGTGCCGGGCCGGGCAGGTCACCACGCACAAACCGCACTGCATGCACTGGCTGACGTACTCCCCGTTTTCCATCTTGGAAAGCTCTCTCGCAAAGGTGGGGTCGTACCTTGATGTCCCCTTGTCGGCGGTCATATTGCTCTACCCCCTCCAGACTGGTCCAGATTTTATACCGTAGAATCAAAACCAAACCTTTCAGGCCTGAAAGCGCAGCGCTTGACTGTTCCGCCGGGGAATACGAATCAGCGGGTCATCCCGGTACGGCACCTCACCCCATACCGCCGCCAAAAACCGCGGCCGAACCGGAGGAGGAACGCGGCGCACTCGCCCTGGTTGCCAAAGATCCAGGATCCTGATTCCAGCCACCCCCGCGCCCGTCTGGCGGGGTGGAGCGCCGGGCCACGCAGGCGGTGCCAGTGACCCGGCCCCCCGCCGGAACTAGAAGCCCTTCATCGGGTTCGGACCGAGCTCGTCGAGCCGCTTCATGAAGTCCTCGAGGAGCTGCGGGATCCGGAAGTAGTCCATAATGCTGATCTGGTGCATGCGGCAGCGTTCGGACTCAAGGCCCAGCCGGTCCAGGGTCTCCGCAACCTTGGACAGGCGGATCTCGGCGAGTTCACTGCCCTTGACGAAGTGGCACTGGTACTCGTCACCGTGTCTGCAGCCCAGCAGCATCACGCCGTCAAAGCCCCCCGACATGGCGTCGGAGATCCAGACCAGGTTCAGCGAACCGAGACACCGGAGCGGAATGACACGCACCCAGGGAGCGAACCGCAGGCGGCTGACGCCCGCCATGTCGAGCGCCGGGATGGCGTCGTTCTCGCAGGCGTAGATAAGAATTCTCGGTTTTTCCTCGTCTTCTTCCGGAACCTCGATCGACTTGCCCATGCCGCCGATCATGGGCACCGAGAAGTCCTTAAAGGAGACGATCCGCTCGGGGCAGGCGCCCATACAGGTGCCGCACCGCCGGCAGCGGGTCCGCTCGGGCAGCGGGTTGGCCTTCTCGTCCTCGTTGATCGCCCCGAACGGGCACTCCTCGGTGCACCGCTTGCACTGGGTGCAGCGCTGCATGAAGAACTCCGGATAGGAGGTGTCCCCGGCTCTCGGGTGGACCGCCTCGCCCCGGATCACGGCCTCCACGCACTGGATGGCCTTTAGGGCCGCGCCGGTGCCGTCCTCGATGGCGGTCGGGATCTGCATGGTCGCCCGGACGGTGCCGGCGGCGTAGATGCCGGTCCGGCGGGTCTCGTACGGGAAGCAGATGAAGTGCGAGTCCGGGAAACCGTACTTTAACGCCGGCATCTCCGGACCCTGGCGGTAGGCCAGGTTCAGGAGGCCCGACTTGATGATCTGGTCGGTCTTGACTGCTTCTTCTTCCTTGGCCGCCGCCGCTTCTTCTTCGGCTTGGGCGATGATCTCCTCACCGAAGCCGGCGTTGCTCTGCATGCCGTTGGCCAGGACCACCAGGTCGAGGCCGCCGATCTTGACCTCCTCGCCCAGGATCAGGTCCTTACCGGCCACCGCCAGCTTGCCGCCGTCCTCGCTCACAGCCACGCCCGGGATTTCGGTCTTGATGAACACCGCTCCCGTCTGCTGGACGGCCTTGTAGAAGTACTCGTATTTGCCCGTCGCCCGGATGTCCTTGTAGAAGATGTAGGCCTGGGCTTCCGGGTTGAACTCCTTAAGGTAGGCGGCCTGCTTCAGGGTTTCCACGCAGCAGGCGGCCGAACAGTACGGCAGGTGGTCCGCGTCGCGCGACCCGGCGCACTGGATGAAGGCCACGCGCTTCACGTTCTTCAAATCGCCGCTGACGGCCAGCGCCTCCACGTCGGACTGGGTGACCACGTTGGGCTTGCCGTAGCCCAGGTAGTCGAGCTTCTTCGGGTCGTACGGCCGGGATCCGGCCGCCAGCACCACGGCGCCGACCCGCTCCTCCACCACGGTGCCGCCCTGTTTAATCTTGGCGTCGAACACGCCGGGACCGCCGGCGATCTGCTCCATGACGGCATCCTTGTAGACCTTGACCTTCGGGTGGTCCGCCAACGCCTTGGCCAGCGCCGGAACGGGGTTTTCCTCGAGGTCGGTGTACGGCTCCTTCGTGGGCGGCATCTTGTAAGCCTGTCCGGCCCAGCCGCCAAGCTTCGCGCTCTTCTCCACCAGCACCACGTCGTAGTCGGCTTTGGCCGCCTCCAACGCGGCCGTCAGGCCGGCGAGACCGCTGCCCACCACCAGGATGGTCTTGGACGGGTTCTCAGCCATATAGGGCTCCGGCAGTTCGGCGGCCTTGATCCGGGTCAGGCCCATCCGTACGTAGTCCTCGGCCATCATGTTGGTGTCCTCGTGACCGGGCTCCTGCACCCAGGCGACCCGTTCCCGCAAGGGCACCCGCTCCACGATCACCGGACCGAAGTTGAACACGTCGTAGCAAACCCGGTCCGAACAGGCCGCGATGGTGAGGGCGTTGAATCCCGCCTCGACGTCTTGCTTGATCAGGGCGACACCCTCGGGGCCGCACAGGAAGGGGTGCTCCTTTACGTCCTGGATCTTGAACTCCTTGTTCGCCACCTTGGTCAGGGCCGCCAGATCCAGGGCCTCGCCGATACCGCAACCCGAGCAGAAGTATACGGCTTGTTTCTTGGTCATACTACTTGCCACCCCCCACCGTAGCCTGAATGGCTTTGAGCGCGGCCGCCGTGGCGTCGCGCACAGACGCCGAAACCTCCATCGGCTTCCGGGCGCACCCGGCACCGCCGACGCCGGTTCCGGCTATGTCGGAAACCACGAAACCGCCCGCGTCGGCCGCGGCCAGTTCCGAGGGGACCGGGGCTTCCAAAGTAGACGGCTTCATACCGGTGGCCAGAACCACCAAGTTCACTGTCTGGGTGACGGTCTTGCCCGCCTCCTGGTCCTCGGTCTCGAGGGTCAGGTCTCCGGTGGCCGGGTCCGCGGTGATCTCACCGACTTTGCCCTTGATGAAGACCACGTTTTCGTCCTTGGCCACCTTGGTGTAGAAGTCCTCGTACTTGCCCAGCGCCCGGATGTCGATGTAGAAGACGTAAATCTTGGCGTCCGGGTTCTTTTCCCGGATATAGGTGATTTGTTTCAACGTCGCCAGGCAGCAGATCTGGGAACAGTAGGCCTGGTGGTTCTCGTCCCGCGAGCCGGCACACTGCACAAAGGCGATGGTCTGAGGCTCTTTCCCGTCGGACGGGCGGACGATTCTGCCCTCGGTCGGGCCGTTCGGGACCGCCAACCGCTCCAGCATGACGTTGGTGATGACGTTCTTTGCGCGCCCGAAACCGTAGTAGCCGATCTTGGCGGCGTCGTACGGCTGCCAGCCGGTGGCGTACACCACCGCGCCCACCTTCAGGTTGACCGTTTCGGGGGCCATGGCCAGGTCGACCACGTTGTACTTGCACGCCTCCACGCACTTGGTGCAGCCGTCGGGGCAGGCCCGGCGGTCGATGACGTAGCGCAGGGGGAAGGCGAACGGGTGGGGCAGGTAGGCCGCCTTGGTGGTGTCCAGGCCGTAGTTGAAGTCGTTTACCCGCTCGGCCGGGCAGACCGCCGTGCACTCACCGCACGCAGTGCACTCCGCCTTGATGTAACGCGGGTTCAGCTTGACGGTGACGTCGAGGTCGCCCTTTCGGCCGGAGATTTTCTCGACCTCGGCACAGGTGAAGAATTTAATTCTGGGGTTCTTGCGCAGGCGCCGGAAGTTGATCTCCAGCCCGCAGTTCGGCGGGCACAGTTTGGGGAAGTACTGGTGCAGCTGAGCGACCCGGCCGCCCAGGTAGGGGTTCTTCTCCACGAGGTAAACCTCGCAGCCCACCTCCGCCGCTTCCAGGGCCGTGGTCAGCCCGCTTATCCCTCCCCCGACAACCAGGATGCTTTTGTTGGCCATATTGTTATCACCCTACGTAAATATTGGGACTAAAAACACATAGTGGGGAGGCTTGGGGCCTCCCGTCCACGGCTGCTGGTGTGTCCGCTGCCCATCTCCACGGTCGTTGCGCTTTGCATTCTGTCTTTAGGCAGACCGCAGACTCTTTCGTCTGTTGAAGAAAAAAAGGAAAGTGGCGGGCGAAATCCCCGGATTTCGCCCGCGTTTCCCCTCTGGAAGCTACAGCTTGATGATGTCTCTCTTGAAGACTTCCCACTCGCCCGTGTTCGGGTCCCACTTGCAGTTCACGAAGACTTCCCAGCTGTCGTCCATCTTCGGGAAGTCGGCGCGGAAGTAGTAGCCCGGCCAACGGGTCTCTTCGCGGAACAGGATGGTGCGGATGTGGGACTCGGCCACCCAGGTGCGGTGGACGTTCTCCCAGCAGCGCATCAGCTCGTTCAGGTCGCGGGCCGCGAGCTTCTCGGAGTCTTCCTTCAGCATCTGCAGGTACTCCATGCCCTTCTCCAGCAGCATCTTGCTGGTGGTGAAGTTGGAGCCCCAGCCGCCGGCGTACTCGTCCATCAGCTTCTGGATGCGGTGCTTGTACTGCTTCGGCAGGATGTAGTTCGGGTTGACTTCCGGCGCGGTGGTGAAGTCCTTGAACTCCACGTACCGGTCGAGCGGAGCCAGGGTCTTGGCCTTCAGGGCCTCGACCACCGCCGGGTCCAGGGCCGGCAGGTCGGGGTTCTTGTCGACCAGGTACTTGCAGGCGGCCTTGGCGGCGATACGGCCTTCCGCGTGCGAACCGGAGGAGAACTTGTGGCTGGACGCGCCGGAGGCGTCACCGGCGGCGAACAGGCCGTCGACCGTGGTCAGGTTGGCGTAGCCCCAGAAGTATTCCGGCGGCGCCACGTCGTCCGGACCGCTGATCCAGGCGCCGGAGGCACCGGAGTGCGAACCGATGAAGTACGGCTCGGCGGCGGCGATTTCGGACTCTTTCTGCTCGGGGTGGATGTTGCAGGCCGCCCACAGGAGGGCCTGGGAGATGGTCATGTCGAGGAAGTCTTCCCACGCTTCGTCGTGGAGGTGTTTCATCTTCTTCTTGAAGGCCTTCTCGTCGCCCTCGTACTTGGCGGCGAGGCGCTTGATGGCGTCGGCCGTCTGCATGTAGATCGGGCCCTTGCCGGCCGAGACATCGATCATGCCGAGGTAGTTACGCAGGTTGGCCGGGATCGGCTTCACCTTGCCGTACTTGCCCCAGTTGTCGAGAATGTGGGCGTTGGTCTGCATGTACACTTCGCCGAAGGCGTTGGTCGCGGTGGACTTGAAGAGCAGGAACCACGCGCCGACCGGACCGTAGGCGTCCTTGAAGCGGACCGGGATGAACCGGACTTCCTGGCAGGTCATCTCGGCGCCGGCCTTGATGGTGAAGTAAGCGCTGGAGCCGGTGGAGAACGGCGGGTACCAGGACCGGCCGAGACCCTCGCCGGAGGACCGCGGACGGAACACGCCCACGCAGCCGCCCATCGCACACAGGGCTACCTTCGCGCGGAACACGTAGAACTTCTCCTCGCGGGTGCTGAAACCGACACAGCCGACGAACCGGTTGTTTTCCACGATCGGGTCCACGATGAACACGCGCTCGTAGATGTTGTCAACGCCGAGGGCGTTCTTCGCGGCTTCGGCCACGATGATCTTGTAGGACTCACCGTTGATCATGGCCTGCCAGCGGCCGCCCCGCTGGTACGGGCCGATCCGGAAGGGGTCGTCATCGCCTTTCGGCCAGATCGGGAGACCCCACTTCTCGAACAGGTGCACGGTGGAGTCGACGTGGCGGGCGATGTTGTAGACGAGGTCGTCGCGGGCGACGCCCATCAGGTCGTTCCGGACGTATTCCACGTAGTCCATCACGGTGTTCTCATTGTCGCGCAGGCCGACATACAGGTTGATGGCCGACAGACCTTGGGCCACGGCACCGCTCCGGTCCATGGCCGCCTTGTCGACCACGGTGACTTTCAGGCCGTGCTTTTTAGCCCAGTGCGCCGCTTCAACGGCCGCGCCGCAGGCCGCCATGCCGCCACCAATGATAAGGAAATCAGTGGTGACTTCTACAGTTTCGAAATTCGGCATTCTATGTAACCTCCTCCAAATTACGAATTTATTCCGTTAATCCGGTGCTTACTTAGGGGTGGGTACAGCCACGCCCAGCGAAGCCGGCTCGGTGAACAGATGGACCACGTCGGCGATATCGTCCGTGCCCGCGCCGTATCCGCCATCGGGTGCCGCCATGCCTTCATCGGTGGTCCGGATGGGGAACTTGAAGCGCTTGATGTCGCCGTTCCGAAACTTAACGGTCCACATGATGTCCTGTGAACCTCTGAGCGGCACGCAAGCCGCGCCCATCGGGACAAAGTCGGCGTAACCCCGCATGTCCATCGCCTGCTGCGGGCAGATCTTGACACAGCAGAGGCACTCCCAGCACTCGTCCGGAGCCCGGTTGTGGGCCTTCATCTTTTCCTTGTCCAAGACCATCAGGTCGTTGGGGCAAATGTACATGCACGCGGTTTTGTCCTGCCCCTTGCAGCCGTCGCACTTCTCGGTCATTACAAATGTCGGCATTAATTCTAACCTCCCAAATTAGGATTGTGGCTGGAACCATTCGGACCGTAACGAACCCTTTGGCGGCTTTGTTCTCCGGAGCACCACTCCCTTCTCCGCCCAAGACACGGACTGCGTAGTAACGGTTTCCCCACGCCCGCCCAAGGAGGAACCCGGATGAGGCGTGAGTGAAACTATTCAGGGGTTCCATCCGCATTGAAAGGCCTGCGTACCGCACCGGCGGCACCGCAATGCCTAACCGCGCCGATTTACCACAGACTTCGAGAAACTTATTTCTACGTGACCACCGGTTTTCCTGCCTGAAAAAATTAATTTTAGGATTTTGGAATGGTTATTACGATGTTTGGTAATAATCGCTCCCTGATTAACCCGCTGGCGAAGTATTGTGAAGTTGGGCACATATGGCGTCGACAACCAGAGGCCGCCCAAGGTGCCGGACTGAGATTGTGTTAAATATAGCATGTCCCACCGGCACTGACAAGTCCCGTCTGCCTCAAAAAATTACCGCTTTCAGCTTCTTCCGCCCGGATACCCGCTCTGTGCTTTAAATTGGCAAATCGCGGGCACATTGCCGGCTTACGCTTTGAAATGGGCACAAATACTGTCGATCTTTGGAGGCGGACCTTGTGCGGGCGGCTCGCAAAAGGTTGACTCTGCAATCACAGGTTTGTGGTACGGGAGATACCCGTGGTATAATTCTGAAGACCAGTCGGCCAAGCCACCGGCAGGGAAATTGCCGCATTCCCCACACACAGGAGGTTTTTGAAAGTGTCGCAGGAAGTCCTCGACAAAGCCCGGGAGTTGGGCCGGGTGCTTACGCAATGCGCCGAATACCGGGAAGTAAAGGCGAAGCAGAAGGTGATGTTCAACGACAACAGCGCGCTGGAAATGCTGAAGGTTTTTCACGGCATGCAGGAAATGGCCCAGAGAAAGCAGTCCCAGAACACAGACCTGTCCCCCAACGAGATTCGGGCCCTGGAGCAGATGGAACTCAAGGTGGCTGAACACCCGACCATCCGGGCCTTTCACGAATCTCAGAGCCGGTACCAGGAACTGATCAACAAGGTGCTCGAACTGATCCTCAAGGTGCAGAAAGAAGACCAGGAACTGGACATCCTCAAGGAGCAGGTTCCGGACTTCGCCTCCATTCCAAAGGAAGGCCGGGAAGAGGACGACGAGGACCAGTAGGCCCGCCGGCCGACCGCAAAGAACCGCCCTGCCGAATCGGCGGGGCGGTTTCCGTTGTCACCGCTATATCTTCATGAGGCCGGTGTGCGCCGGGGCATTATCTCCGGTCACTGTATCCGCCGCAGTGAAACCGCCGCTTGGCTCCGTGCTCCGCGTCAACAGCGGATTCAGCTTGGTTCGGGGCACTGCACGCCGCCTGCGGATTGCCAGCGAAGGATGTTCAGGTTCAGCCTTCCAGTGCCGCCCAGCAGTATTGATGGCTGTTCAGCAAAGGTTGGCACGGCGTCCTCGCCGGCGGCAGTGCCGTCCTCCCTGCGCTGACCGCTGTAGCGACGCTTCGCAATGTCGCCTGCACCGGCGGTTTTTCACCGTCTTAGCGAAATCTATGCCTACAAATCTTCTTCCTCGTCGTCCCCGGACAGGGTCCGCATAATGAAGCGTTCCACGTGGCCGTGGCAATCGATCAGGGTCCAGGTGACACTGTGCGGGCCGACGACGGGGACGAGTTTCCCGGGGACAAAGGCCAACTGGTACTGAATCCTGGTCTGGATCGCCTGCCGCGGACAATACTTGGTGCAGGTCATGCAGTCCCAGCAGTCGCCCACATCCCGGCAAACCGCCTTACCGGTGGGTTCTTCAATCACCATCAGGTTGCCCGGGCAGACCAGCTCGCAGAGCGGTTCCCGCTCGCCCTGGCACCCGTCGCACTGGTCGGGAATAACATACGGCGGCATTGGTTTGGTACCTCCTCTCGGTATTCAAAGCTGCCGGTGAGACCGTTGCAAAAAACTCGCGCTTGGCTTTGTCAGGCTTCGCCGCATCAAGCCATGCTTGTTTTTCGCGGTCTCGCGGTCATATGGTCTGGGCCTTGCGGTCGCCGGGAATGATCTGCTCGTAGGGCTCCTTGTCAAAGGTCAATTCGTCCTTCTCCGCATCCCAGAGCGAGGTGACGAAGCAGTCGAAATTGGCGTCGTTCACCTCGGGGTAGTCCGTCCGGTTGACGTAACCAGGGTAGCGGGTCTCCTTCCGGTGGTCGATATGGTCGATCACCAGTTGGCAGACGTCCAGCCGGTTGATTACGTCCCAGGCGAGCTGCAGCTGGTGCATGTCTTTCGCCACCAGGTAGGCCAACTGTTCCCGCCGCATCCGGTTGATCAGCTTGCGGGCGATGCCCAGGTTGGTTTCGTTCACGTAGAACCACCGGGAACGGCCGCCGCAATACTCCTCCATAATGTGCTGCATCCGCCACTCCATCTGGTTGGGGAACACGCCTTCCACCGGGTCCCCGCTGGTGAAGAAACTGCACTTCTCGTACCGCTCCAAGGGCGCGAAAATCTTTCTTTCCAGGTCCGAAAGCACCGCGGGGTCAAGCTCCAGGAGTTCGGGCCGCTTTTCCTTGATGTGGCCGACCATGCTGCGTCCAGCCAGACGGCCGCAAGTCCAGCTCCCGGAAATGAAGCGTGACGGCGCGGCACCCAGCGCGTCTCCCGACACGAACAGGCGCTCCACCGTGGTCATCCGGGAGGTGCCGAGCGTCCAGGCCCCGGCAAAGGCCGCGTTCGCCCCGACGATCGACGGGTTGTCGGCGTCGATCTCCACCGGCTCCCGGCTGGGGTTGATGTCGTTGCAGCCCCAATAGAGCACGAGGATGGGGGACATGTCCAGATATTGGGATTTTAGACCCTCCACCCGCTGCGGGTCTCCCCTGGTGGTGTCCATGTAGCAGGGGCCGCGGTTGTTCTGCATCTCCCGGCAGTACGCCAGCACCCGGATCGGGGTGGGGGCGGTGTGGCCGCCGAGCTTCACGTATTCCTCGCGCTCGCGCATGAAAGCCTCGCCCTTGGCATTGATCATCGGCGCCCACATCCCGATGGACATGGCCCCGGTCGCGGCGTAGGTGTCCTTGGTCCGGACCGGCACGAAACGGCTGTCAAACCCGACCATCTTGGCCCCGGCCCGCTTGCACATGGCATAGGACCCACCGGTGTTGAACGGGTAGTACCAGATGCGGTGGTGGGCGTCTCCCTGGCCGCGGGGGCGCCAGAGGCCGGCGGCCCCGCCGGCGCAGACCAGCACGGTTTTGCCCCGGGCCACGTAGTACTTGCCGTCCCGGACGCCGAAGCCGACACACCCGGCCACGCGGCCGTCCACCGTGATCAGGTCGGTCACGTAAACCCGGTTGTAGACTTTGGCCCGCGCTTTCATGGCCATGTTGGCGGTGATCGGTTTTAAAAGCGATCCGTTGATTTCGATGTTCCACTTGCCGCGGTTCAGGTAGCTGCCGTCGGCCTTTTTCTTGATCGGCAGCCCCTCTTTTTCCATCATGGCCACCGTCTCGTTGACCAGCCCGGCAACGCCGAGCAGGATGTCTTCGCGCACCGGCGCGCCGCACACGTCATAGCGGATGTAGGCCACCAGGTCTTCGGGTTTACCCTGGTTTACGTACATGTTGAGCGCGTTCATCCCGGCGGAAAGGGCGCCGCTGTTACGGATGAAGGCCTTTTCCAGGATCACGATCTTCAGGTTCTCCCCACCGGACTGACGTGCCTCCCAGGCGGCCAGGCAACCAGCCGTGCCGCCGCCGATGATCAAAACGTCGGCGTCGATGTAAACTCGCTCGCGTGCCACTCCGCTTCTCCCTCCTTAAATTACAGTCAAGGATAAAAAACTGCCCCCGCGTACCCTGATTTTGCGGAAACGAAAATCACCTCCCCGCGGGTCGGCGAACACTGCCAGGTCGGCTCAGGGGCACATACATTCCTCAATAAGTTAATATTAACAAAAACCCGGCCAAATCCTGCCTGCAGGCAGGAGAATCTCGATCCCAATTAGTGGCAGGCTTTAGCCGCGCTGAAACGATGTTACGATGTTTAGGTACAATCTCTACCGGTTAATCTCTAAACTACCACGAAAGACAACAGTTCACAAGTAGCCGCGCGGGCGCTGCGGGCGGCCGCTGGGGGTCTTGAAGTCCAAACCTCGTTCCTTCAACTGCCGAGCGCGGCAATCGCCGCGCCGGGCCACAAAGTACGCATACGGCCGTTACGGGCTCGAAGCGGCCCGGCGCCGGGCGGCGTACAGGAAGGCGGCGCTCGCCGCGATCACCGCCAGGCTCACCAACTGCGCCACCGTCAGTTCCATGATGTTGCCGGCCGGCGAGACCCGCCAAAAATCGATCACAAAGCGGTAGGCGGCGTACAGGATCAAGAAAAGGCCCATCAGGTACCCGTCAAACGGCTTTCTGAGGCTTGAGCGCCAGAGCACCAGAAAAATAACCGCGCCAAGGGCGAAAGAATACAACTGGGTCGGGTGCCGGGCCACCTCGTCAAACGGGAAGACGACCCCGAACGCGTGGTCCGTCGGGAACCCGTAACAGCACCCGTTCAAAAAGCAGCCGATCCGCCCGAACGGGTAGCCGGCCGCCACCCCCAGGACCAAAAGGTCCCCGATGCGGGCCAGCTTCAGCCGCCGGCGCCGGGTGAACCAGATGGCCACCAACAGGCAAAGGCCCAGGGATCCGAAGAACGAGAGCCCGCCTCCGTCCCAAATCCGCAGGATCTCCAAGGGTGCCTCCCGGAAACTGTCCCAGTGCAGGAACACGTAGGCGGCCCGCGCCCCGACCACCCCGGCGACGACCATGTAGAGCGCCAGGTCGAGCAGGGTGTCGGTGTCGATCCCCGCGCGCCGGCCGGCCCGCAAGACGACAAACAGCCCCACCAGGACCCCGACCGCCACCATCACCCCGTAACTGGTGACGGCAAGCGGCCCTAATTGAAACAAGACGGGATACACGGCTCTTTACCACTCCAGACTAAGCCGGCATTGCTTCCGGCGGCCAACATGCCTTAATCACTTCCGGGCGCAGTCCCGGGCCCGGCCGGTCAGAACCTCCAGCCCGTGCGGCAGGGCCGGGAGAATGGCCTCCAGGCACTCCCGCACCGCCTTCGGGCTTCCGGGCAGGTTTACGATCAGCGTCCGCTTCCTGATTCCGGCCACCCCCCGGCTCAGGATCGCCCGGGGCGTCCTCTTGCCGGTCTCGGCGCGCATCGCCTCGGCCAGGCCGGGCACTTGGCGCTCAACCACGGCCAGGGTCGCCTCCGGGGTATTGTCGCGCAGCGCGAACCCGGTGCCGCCGGTGGTGAGCACCAGGTCGGCCCGGTCGTCACACAGTTCGACCAGAGTCTCGATGATCACTTCGATGTCGTCCGAAACGATGCGGGTACCGACCAATTCCCAGCCCAGGGTGACGATAATATCCTCAATGACGCGCCCGCTCTCGTCTTCCCGCTCTCCCCGGGAACCCTTGTCGCTCGCCGTGACGACGGCCACCCTAAACACCGTTCAGCACCTCGATTGCGTCCCCGACCCGGACATAACCGCTTTTCACTACCTTCACAAAAATGCCCTCCCGGGGCATGATGCAGTCCCCCACCTGCTGGAAGACGGCACAGCCCACGTGGCACTTCTTTCCGATCTGAGAAACCTCTCCCTGGACATCCGGTCCGATCCGGAGCCGGGTGCCCATGGGCAGGCTGTGCAGTTCGATCCCCTCGGTGGTCAGGTTCTCGGCAAAATCTCCGGGCCCGACTTCCAGGCCTTTTTCCCGCATCCGGGTGATGCTTTCGACCGCCAAAAGGCTCACCTGGCGGTGCCAGGGGCCGGCGTGGGCATCCCCGACGAGGCCCACTCCTTCCTGCAGGTAGGCGCGCTCGACGTTATCCTTGCGCACGCCCTTCACTTCGCTGGTGCAAACCGCTACAACCTTTCCGGCCACGGTGCTTCCCCCTCCCTGTCAAACCGGCCGCTCTTGCCCCCGGATTTGACGACGAGCCTGATCTCCCCGATCACCATCTCCCGGTCGGCCGCCTTGCACATGTCGTACACGGTCAGCGCGGCCACCGCCACGGCCGTCATTGCTTCCATCTCCACCCCGGTCGGCCCGGCCGTTTTCACCCGTGATTCGATCTCCAGGCGTGAGCGCTCCGTATCGGCCCGGAAGTCCACCTCCGCCACCGTCAGGAGCAGCGGATGGCAGAGGGGAATGAGCCGCGCCGTCTCCTTGGCGGCCATGATGCCCGCCGTGCGAGCCACGGCCAGCACCTCGCCCTTGGCGGCACGGTTATCAAGGATCAAGCGCAAGGTGTCGGGGCGCATGCCGACGGCACCGCGGGCCACGGCCTCCCGCACGGTGACGGGTTTCGCGGTCACCTCCACCATTTTCACCTTGCCCCGCTCATCGACGTGGGTGAATCCGGACATGTTCGGCATACCACCCCGGAAAATACTACCGCTGGATTTCGACACCCGGACGGGCTATTCCTGCTCCCACATTATCCGGCCGCAGTCGCGCAAATCATACCCGCCCAGGGCCTGCACGGCCGCCCGGAAGCCCGGGTCGTCGACCACGTTCAGCAGGCGCCGCACGAGCGGTTTGTCCCAGTATTCCTTCAAAATGCACAAGTCATAACGCTCCTCGGCCACCGGCACAAAACCCAGCCCCAGGGCCGAGGCCGCGGCGCGGATCCCCAGGCCGCAGTCCGCCGTCCCGCTCGCCACGGCGGCGGCTACCGCCATGTGGGTGTACTCCTCGCGCCCGTACCCGTCCACCTGTTCGGGCCTGATCCCGGCCAGCCGGAGGTGGTAGTCCAGGAGCACCCGGGTGCCGGCCCCGCGCTGCCGGTTCACGAACCGGATTTCCTCCCGCGCCAGATCCTCGAAGCCGGTGATGCGGTCGGGATTGCCGGGGGCGGTGATGAAACCCTGCTCCCGGTAGGCCAGGTTCAGAAGGACCGCCCCGTGCCCGGGCAGGTGCTTTTGGATGTAGGAAACGTTGTACTCCCCGGTGGCCTCGTCCAAGAGGTGGGTGCCCGCCAGATGAGCCTCGCCGCGCCGTAGCGCCAAAAGCCCCCCGAGGCTCCCGACGTGCGCCGAGGAAAGCCCGGCGCCGGGGTACTTTACCTTCAGGTGGTTGGCCAGCACGTCCAGGGCGATGTCGTGGCTGCCGATGACCACCGCGGTTTCGTCGATCTCGGAAAGCGGCCGCAAAAGTTCGACCTCCACCGTCTGGCCGGCCTCGAAGCCCTCGTTGAAGCGGGGCACCACCAGCAGGCCGTCGGCGCGAATCAGGGTCAGGATCAGGCCGGCCCCGCGCCCGAGGGGCGTGCAGACGACCTTATCGCCCACCCGGCCGAGCTTCACCCGCACGAACTCGTCCACCCCCATGGGGGAGACGACGCGGCGGGAGAGCAGCGCGGAAACGCGGCGGCGGGGGGGCACCACCCGCCCGAGCCGGGCGTAGACCACCGGGCGCAGGAAAAGCTCGGCGTTTAGAACCGCCGAGACCGGGTACCCGGGGATGCCCAACACCGGTTTACCCTGGATCAGGCCCAGGATCACCGGTTTACCCGGCTTGATCGCCACCCCGTGGGTAACGACCCGCCCGAGTTCACCGATCAGGGCGGCGCTGAAGTCCTCCCGCCCGGCCGAAGCGCCGGCGTTGATGACCACGACGTCCGCCGCGGCGGTTGCCTGCTCAAGCGCCGCCCGCAGGCGGTCGTACTCGTCCGGCACGATGTCGTGCCGCACGAAGTCCGCCCCCCATTCCTGGACCAGCGCCCCCAGGACGCGGCTGTTGTATTCGACGATGTTCCCCCGGCGCAAGGGACCGCCCGGCTCGACGACCTCGGTCCCGGTCGGAATGAAAGCGACCCGGGGGCGGGAGTGCACCTGGAGGCGCGTCACCCCGCCGGCCAGCAGCCCGCCGATGTCCACCGGCCGCACCACGTGGTTCGCCGGGATGATCATTTCGGTCGCCACCAGGTCCTCGCCGATCATCCTTACGTGCTGCCAGGGGGGGGCGGCCGCGGTGATCTCAAAGGCATCGTCCGCCGTCTGATGCACGTCCTCGATCATGATCACCGCGTCCGCGCCTTCGGGTAGCGGGTCCCCGGTATCCACCACTTGGGCCTGGTCCGGCACCCGTAGCGTCAGGGGGGAGATTTCAGCCGCTCCAAATGTGTCCCGGGCACGCACCGCCAGCCCGTCCATCGCCGCGGCGTGGAAGTGGGGCGAGGAGACGGCGGCGAACACCGGCGCGGCCGTCACCCGGCCGGCCGCCCCGATGACCGGGACCTCCTCCGGGGGACCGGGCGCCAGCGCCCCCGCGGCGGCCAGAAAGGCCAGGTACTCCTGCCGCGCCTCCTCCAGCGGCCGCTCAGACAAATAAACGTTCCTCTTCAACGCTCACCCTCCCGAAAAGGGGGACAGTCCCCTATTTTACCCCCATTTTACCTTCTTTGACTTTCCTGGCGCCCCCAAAAAGGGGGACAGTCCCCTGGGGAAAAGGGGGACAGTCCCCCTTTTTGGGGGTTAGAAGGGGAGGACCTCGACTTCCTCGCCGGCGGCCACGCCCCGGCTCTCGAGCGGGATGCGCGCCAGCCCGTCGGCGCGGACCATGGTCGCGATCAGGCCCGACTTCCCCGGGATCGGGTCGGCCGCAAGCCGCCCCTGGTCGTCCCGTTCCAGGCGTACGCGCACGTAGTCCTCTTTACCGGCCGGCGAGGTCAGCGACCGCGTGACCGCGGCCCGCACCGGAAAGGCCCGGTAACCCGGGTCCAGCAGGGGACGCACCAGCAGGGCGAAAACCACCATCGCCGATACCGGGTGGCCCGGAAGCCCCACCACCAGCTTCTCGCCGAGGGCCGCGCCAATCGTCGGTTTTCCCGGCCGCACGGCTAGGCCGTGGAACAACACCCCCGGCGCGCCCAGGCTCGCGACCACGTCCACCGTCACGTCCCGGCGGCCCACCGAACTCCCGCCCGAAATCAGGACAGCCTGGGTCTCGTCCAGAGCACGGCGCATCACGCCGGCTAAAGCGTCGAAGTCGTCCCGCACAATTCCATAAACCACCGGTTCGGCGCCACACTCGCGCACCTGGCCGCTCAACGTGTAGGAATTGACGTCCCGCACCTGCCCCGGCCCCGGCGCCCGGTCCACCGGCACCACCTCGTCCCCGGTGGTGATGATCCCCACCCGCACCCGTTCGCGGGTCCGGACCACGCTCACCCCGGCCGCCGCCAGGAGCCCCACGTCCTGGGGCCGCAGCCGGTGACCCCGCGGCAGAAGGAGCGCGCCCCGGGCCAGGTCGTCGCCCCGCCGGACCAGGTTCTCGCCCGGCGCGACCGGGCGGGTGACCCCGACGGTGCGCTCGTCCAGGTCCTCGGTATGCTCGACCATCACCACCGCGTCAGCGCCCTCCGGCAGCATCCCGCCGGTGGCGATGCGGTACGCCTGCCCCGCCTCCAGGCGCCCGGGGGGGAAGTGTCCCATCAACACTTCCCCGGCGGCCTCCAGGTAGGCCGGCAGCCCTTCCGACGCCCCGAAAGTGTCCCGCGCCGACACGGCGTAACCGTCCATCGTCGACCGGTCAAAGCCCGGCACGTCTTCCGGGGCGAAGACGTCCTCGTCCAGGGTGCGGTGCAAAACTTCCCGCAGCCCCCGTTCTTTCGCCGGCGTCTCCAGACGCACGCGGTCCCGCAGCATTGACAGCGCGTCCGCAATCACGAACGCCCTGAAGAGGTCCAATGAACCTTCCCCCCGCTCCACAGTTGTGACCTCATCCTGCCGTATTCTACCCCCGACACCGCACAAAAACCCGGGCCGCACGGTAGGCACAAGCCCGGGTTCAACCCAAAAAAACCCAGCACCCAGCCGTTCCCCTTTCCGCAACGGGAGGCATGCCCGTTTCCCGGCACACCCTGTCGATCTACGGCCGTAACCCCCTTAGAGGCGTTAGGTCCGTACACTCGGAGAATCACATGACCAAAAAAATTCTTGGATTGATGTAAAAACCCTGCCGTTGCCCGGCATCATGGGTCAAACTTTTTCATGTTGCTTTATTTTCATATTTTTGTCGGGGGCCGTTCACAATTTGGTCAAAACTGCCGGTTACACTCATATCTAGGGCAAGTTTTCAAGATGCCAATATCTCTCGGCAAAGGAGGTGATTCACAGTGCGTCGCGCCATCATACCTCTGGCCCTCACCCTGGTGCTGGTCTTTGCCGCGGCCCAGATCGCCGCGGCCGGTTGGGGCGTCGGGGCGGGACACGGCGGCCGGGACGCCGGTACCTTTGGCTGGGTCAATCTGGCCGAAGAACTGGACCTGACCGGCGAGCAATCGGCGAAAATCCAGGAGCTTCAGGCCCGCCACTTCGAAAAGATGAACCCGCTCCGGGATCAACTGCGGGCTATCCACCAGGAAATGCGCCAACTGCGCTTTAAGCGCGGTGTCGATCAGGCCCAGGTTCAAGGCCGGATCGATAAGGCCGGTGAACTCCGGGAGCAGATGCGTCAGGAGGCAACCGCTTTCCGGACCGAGCTCCAGGGAATCCTCACTGACGAACAACAGGCCAAATGGTCCGAACTGCGCGGCGGGGGAGTCTGCCCGAACCCGGACGGCCCGCGTGGCCTCTCGAAGATGCCGGGTGGTCGGGGCGGCCCCGCGCAATAGGGATCGCATCCGACACAGACGGGACCAGGCCCCAAGCGCCTGGTCCCGCTCGCTTTGTGTTTGGACATTTTTTTGGAACGGTTCAAGGCCGAGTTCTTGACTGACAGTTGGTGCGACAGAGAACCGTCCCCTGTCGCAGGACCTTGTCGCGTTTTGTGCTAAGGAGCCTAATAATGTACACTGAAACGTAATAAAACGGGGTTCGGCTTCGCGTGACTGCGAAAGAATACGCTTTTCGAGGTGATCCGACTTGCACGCCGGCGTGATTTTGATGGTTGAGGACGAGGCGGCGGTCCGGGACGTAGCCCGGCTGTACCTGGAGAAGGAGGGATTCCGGGTGGTGCCGGCCCTCGACGGGGAACAGGCCCTGGAGCAACTGGCCGCAGTGAACCCGGACCTGGTGCTCCTGGACATCATGCTGCCCAAAAAAGACGGCTGGAGCGTCTGCCGCGAGATCCGGCGGCAAACGGCCGTACCGATTATCATGCTTTCGGCCAAGGGCGAGGAGTACGACCGGGTGCTCGGGCTGGAGCTCGGCGCCGACGACTACGTCACCAAACCATTCAGCCCGCGGGAGTTGGTGGCCCGCGTCAAAGCCGTCCTGCGCCGGAGCAGCGCCCCGGCGGGCGCAGGGACCGGACCGGCGCTGCGCTTCCCCGGACTGACTATCGACACTGAGGCCCATCGAGTCGAGGTCGAAGGGCAGCCGGTCGCGCTCACACCCAAGGAATTCGAGCTGCTGGTTTTCCTGGCCGCCCGGCCCCGCCGCGTTTTCAGCCGGGAGCACCTGCTGGCCGGCGTCTGGGATTATGACTACCCGGGAGACACGCGCACCGTGGACACCCACGTCAAGCGGCTGCGGGAAAAGCTCCGGGGCACCGGGCGGAGCTACCTCAAGACGGTTTGGGGACTCGGCTACAAATTTGAGGTGTAAGACAAGTGTCCAGCATTTTTGGCCGGCTCTTCGGCTCGTACCTGGCCGTAATCGTCGTTACGCTCGTCGTAGTTTACCTGGCGACCGCGTACCTGTTCGCCGACTACTACTTCGCCGCCCGGGAAACGGAATTGCTCCGGGAGGCGCAAGCCCGGGCCGGGATCCTGGCCGCGGAGGAGGACCGGCAGCGCCTGCGTCCCGGCGGGCATCTGCTGAGTATGCTCGAAGAACGGCTGGTGGTGCTCGACCGCCGGCAGATTGAAGCCCGGCACCCCGGCCGCGGCCCGGGTCCCCGTTCCTGGCTCGGCCCCGAGGAGTGCTCCCGGCTCCTGGCGGGTGAGACCACGGCCACCCGAAGGTACGTGCCCCACATCGACAAGGAAGTCCTGGCGGTGGCGGCACCCATCCGCCACGACGGCGAGGTCACCGGGGCGGTGCTGGTGTTCGCGCCCGTGTCCGACCTGGACGCCACGGTCACGGCCGTGCGCCGGATCACCCTTTCCGCGGCCGGGGTGGCCGTGCTCCTGGCCATGGGCTTAAGCTTCCGGCTGTCCCGCTCCCTGTCGGAACCGATCCTGGAAATGAGCCGGGTCTCGGTGGACATGGCCCGGGGTCGTTTCGACCGGCGGGTGCCGCTGCAAAGAAGGGACGAAATCGGGCAACTGGCGGAAAACCTGAACCTGCTGGCCGGCTCCCTGGACCGCTCAATCGGCGAACTGGCCCGCGAGAAAGGGAAACTGGAGAGCGTGGTGGCCAACATGGCCGAGGGCGTGGTGGCCGTGGACAGCGGCGGCGAAGTGATCCTGACCAATGCTCCCGCCCGGAGCTACCTGAAAAACGGCACCGTCCCCGAACTGACCGCCCTTTTCGAAGCAGTGCTCGCCAAGGGCGAACGGAGCGCACTTGAAATGGAGTTGGACGGAGTTCACCTGCTGGCCCAGTGCACGCCGCTCCGCCATGGAGACGGCGCGGTCTTCGGCGCTGTGGCCGTAATCCAAGATATTACCGCCCTGCGCCGGCTGGAACAGATGCGCCGCGATTTCGTGGCCAACGTTTCCCACGAACTGCGCACGCCGCTGACCGCCATCCAGGGGATCATCGAAGGGCTGATCGACGGGGTAATTTCGGAAGCCGAGGCCGGCCGCTACCTGCGGGTCGCGCACGGGGAGAGCCTGCGGATGAACCGGCTGGTGCAGGACCTGCTCGACCTGGCGGCGCTGGAGGCCGGCCGCACCGACTGGGAACTGCACGCCGTGGAGCTTCCGGAAATCCTGGACCGGCTGGAGACCCGGCTCCAGGCCCCGCTGTCCGAAAAAGGGCTCGCCGTCAGGCGGGAGGTGCCGCCGGACCTGCCGCCGCTCCCGGCGAACGAGAGCCGGCTGGAGCAGGTGCTGACCAACCTGGTGGAAAACGCCGCCCGTTTCTCCCCGCCGGGCGGGGTGATCACGGTCACGGCCGAGCGGCGGCCGGATAACCGGATCACGGTCACCGTCCGGGACCAAGGGCCGGGCATCCCGCCGGAAGACTTGCCCCACGTTTGGGAGCGTTTCTACCGGGTCGAGAAATCCCGCGCCCGGGAGTCCGGAGGCACCGGTCTGGGACTCGCGATCGTCAGGCAGATCGTCGAGGCGCAAGGCGGCGAGGTGGCGGTTGAAAGCAGCCCGGGTGAAGGCGCGAGTTTTTCCTTCACCCTCCCGGCCGCGGAAAACGAAGGGCCAGGGCCATAACTTATAATAAGTGCCACGCGGGGCGTTGTTGTCCGGCTGATTACAGGCATTTTGCGTCCATACCCGCACGGTCTCCCGGCCGCTACCGCCCCGGGATGACGCTTTTGCCCGGAATGACCCCCCCGCGCATGCTCCGGGCGTCGGAAACACTGAAAAAGCACTTGGGATCGTGCCCGTTCAAAACCTTCAAGGCGCGGGGCAGGTTCTTGCGCTGCATGAAGAGAAACAGGATCTTGCGGTGGCCGTCGCGGCCCTCACCGGTCACCAGGGTAACCCCGAACCCCTCCTTGCGGAACAATGCGGTCAGTTCGTCCACCTGCGTCACCGGTGGAAAGACCTGCAGGCTCACAAAGCCCATCGCCAACCGTTCCTCTACGAAGGCACCCACCAGGTTCCCGGTGGCGAACCCGGCGGCGTAGGCGACGATCTTCCCCGGATCGGTCAGTCCATCTTGTAAAACAAAGTTCAGGACCATGATGAAAATGGTGACTTCCAGAAAGCCGATCAAACTGGCTTGCCACTTGCCCCCCCTGGTCAACAGGAGAATCCGGATGACGCCCAGGGACATATCGGCCACCCGGGCGAAAAAGATTAGAAGGTACCCCAGCAGTATGCCGGTCCAGGCCTCCACCACGCCGTCCCTCCTCCGAAAATAGAATCTTGGATGATATTTTCATCCCCGCATGAGCGACGATGAATCGTCGTGAGTGACTCCTCCGAAAATAGAATCTTGGATGATATTTTCATCCCCGCATAAGCGCTGGGAAAAAGGGGCCTGGCCCCTTTTTCCGTGTCCGGAGTCATGGAAAAAGCAGCTCGCGGGAACGGCTGCCTGTTGCTCAACAAAACACTACCACAAAAGTATATTTTCACCCGGCCGCCGGTGTCAAACCGAATGGGCACTACTAGAGGCCAATGGCACGTCCCGCAGCGGATACTTCCACCAGACCGGGCTGTCAAAGTGCCACCATTCCTTGGCCAGCGGCACAAAACCCTCCGCGGACATGGCCTGTTCCAGAACGGCCCGGTGATGGAGCGCCGCCTCCGGCGCGTCCCGGTAATCCCGGTGGGCCCGGGGGGTAAAATCGTCAAAATCGCTCGGCATTTCCAGTTCGCGGCCGTCCAGGGTCGCCAGGGTGCAGTCCACCGCTCCCCCCCGGCTGTGCCGGGACCCGCGTTCCGGATCGGCCCAGAACCTCTTGTCCGGAGCCAGTTCCCACAGCTTGGCGTGCGCGGAAAGCGGACGGTAGGCGTCGTATATTTTCAATCCGAACCCCTGTTCCCGCAGCCGGGCGTTGACCCGCGTCAAGCGCTGGGCCTCCGGCAGTACCAGGTAGGCCCGCGGGGCGCTGTATATGGGGAAGCCTGCGAAATTGCGCGTTCCAGCGTAGCGGATGTCCAGGTGGATCGTGGGGTCGAGGGCGGCCAGGTCCACCAGGGGCGGCTCAATAAAGCCGCCGGCCGGTTCCACGGCCTCCAGCCGGTAGACGATTAAGACCGACTCCACCGCCCGGCGGTCCGCGGACAGCCCGGTAAAAGCCTGCGGTTCCGCTTCCCGGGCCCGCGCCAGCACTTCGCCCGCCGTACCGGCGGGACCCCTTCCGGGGAGATGCGTGGTGCGCATCCCTTGCAGCCGCCAGGACTCCGCCGGCGCACCTGGCCCTGGCCGGAAGGCCAGAAAAACAAGCCCTTCGTCAGGGAGCGCGGGCCGGATCCGCTCCGGCGGACCGGCCGGGAAGCGGCCCACTCCGAAAATAAGCACCGCTCCCTCGAAATCGCCCGCCGCGTGATCTAGAACTGTCTCCAGCGGCACGCCGGACCCGCCCTCCGGCAGGTGGAGAATTGTGCTCGGTGCGGCACCCCGGTACAATCCCAGGGCGTGTTTGGTGTTCACCAGCACACCGGCCGTGCGGGCCGACTCTCCCAGGCCGGCGACGTAAGCCGTGCCCCCCAGGATGAACATGTCCGCGGGAGCCTCCGGGTAATGCACGGCCCCCAGCCCAAAGGCCAGCTCGATCTCCCGGACATCCTGCTGCCGCAACCGTTCGCCCGGCAAAACCTCAAAGGCGCGCGCCAAGCCGCCGGGTTCCGCCGTTACTTCCGGCACCCGGACATCCGCCATCGTCGGCCGCCCCTCCTTAAAGATTAGCCCGCCGCCTGCCCCGGCTGCGGCCAGTATCAAGGTTATGACCAGCACCCGGCGCCAATTCAAAGAAATACGCCCCGCTTTCACCCTATCAGGTTATCATTTTGCCCGGCCCGGCGAAAGTCAACCCCCACCCCCCAGGACGAGAAAAAGGTGTTAGACACCTTTTTCACCACCTTTTTCCCGCTGAGGGATTGTCCCTCTTGTTCCCCTTTTTGGGGTGGTATAAGTGTGGGAAGGGAGAGGAACCATAGCCTTAAAAAGCAGGAAAGGTGGGTCCAATAATGCCCGAAGAGCAGGATGAAAGATTTGAGCGGACCAGGCGGCCGAGATTGCCCGGAGGTCTCGACACCCGCTGGTGGATCGTGCTCCTGGTCGGCACCATCGCGGTCGCGTTGCTAATCGGTTTCTGGTCCGGTGCGCGCTTTGGCCCCGGGCCCGAAGCGCGCCCCGGCCCCCCGGCCGACCGGCAGCCAACCCAGGCGCAGGTGGCCGCGTACCTGACCGATCCCGCCAACCGGGACCGCGTGGCCGACATCCTCAGTTCACCGCAGATGCGCGAGCCCTGGATGGGCATCATGTCCACGGCCCGGATGCAGGCCGCTTTCGCCGCGATGCTCGACGAACCCCGAATGCAGGACAACGTGACCGACATTATGGTGAACACCAACACGGTCAACGCCACGCACCGCTTGTTCACCCTGCCCCGGTTCCAATCGGCGGCCGGCAACATCCTCAGGCAATCCGAATCCCGCCAGGGAGTGCTGGACATGATGGCCCAGAATCAGATGAGGGACCTGATCCGGGATATGGCCCGCGACCCGCGCCTGCGGCCGCTCATCCTGGCCGAGATCGGACAGCCCGCGGTGCAAGTACCCCGGGCCCCGGCGCAGCCCCAACCGCAGCCCCAGCCCCAACCGCCGGCCCAGCCCCAACCGCCGGCCGGGCAACCAAATGCCGGGGACGTGCAGGACTGACCGGCTTTTCCGCCCGGTCGCCTGGATAGGCTCGGGTGTTTCGGCCCCGGGGGCGGGCGGTAGGTAAGTGTAAAGCAGACAACCATGCCGCCCTGGCAGCACCATCGGAAGGATGAAAATACCCCTCACCCTAACCCTCTCCCAGAGGGAGAGGGGATTATCAGGGTGGATGAACGGGGGCGGGCAAATGAGTTTGCCCGCCCCCGACTCGTTGTGTTACGCAGTTCAGCATTCAATCTGCACAGCCGCAAAGCGGGGCAAATGAGTTTGCCCGTCTCCAACTCGTTGTGTTAGCATATGCTTTGAGGAAAGAAGATCCGCCCGGAATCGTGGGGGAGAGAGGGGGGGTAATTCCGAATGTCCAGAACCATCGTCGTGGTTTTCGCCATTATGGCGCTGGCTGTTTACGGGATCTTCGTCATGGATGTCGGCATCGGGCCGATTCTCATCGGTTTGTCGCTCGGGTTGTTGGTCGGACTCGCGTTCGCGATGTTCCGGGCCGGCGCGTACGGGCGCCCCCGGGGGCGCAAGGGCCGCTAGTGCACCCAAGCCGGTGCTGCGGGGCCGCAAGGACTAGCCGCCTTTGGGAATATACTTTTCTACAGCGATTGTGTGCCGCAAGTGGTGAATGCCGGTTCAAAATGCCACCCGAGCGATGTAACCATTGCACAAACAACATATCCAGAAGGGCCTCCGTGGGGAACGCTTTTGAGAAGCCTGATTTCTCACACAGGCTACTAACCGGGACCGCCCTGCAGCTCCACGAAATAAGGCAGCAACAAGTCATAGACTCCAGTCACCATACCGGGGTCGAGTCCTTTTTTGACGGCCAGCGCCCGCAGGCGTTCCTTGATTTCCGCTTCCCGTTCCGGGTCGCGCACCGGCCTGCCGTTCTTGTATTTGCCTGCCTGACGCGCCAGTTCGGCCCGCTCGGCCAAGAGAGCCACAATCTGGCTGTCCGTCACGTCGATTTCGGCCCGGATCGATTCCAGGCCCGAAGACAACGGGTCCCGCGGCCCCCGGGGGGCGCCGTCCGCCGGGTAGGAACCCAGGATCTTGTAAGAGCTGCTTTGCGCCCGCACACCCGCCAGTGCCGCCTCAACTTCCGGTTCGCCGGGATGTCCCTCCAGGTCGATAAAGAACACGTATTCCCCCAGCCGGGTCTTCGCCGGCCGTGATTCAATGCGCGTCAGGTTGATGCCCCGGCGTGCGAACTCGCCCAGCAGGCGGTACAGGGAACCCGGGCGGCGGCCGTCGACCGCGACCAGGACCGAGGTCTTGTCATCGGGCCCGGTCCGGCAACCCCGCCGCCCGATCACCAAAAAGCGGGTGGCGTTTTCCTTGTAGTCGGCCGCGTCATCCGCCAACACCGAAAGGCCGTGCCGTTTCGCCGCTTTCCGGGTGCCCAACGCCGCCCACGGTTCGCCCGATTCCGCCACCACCCGCGCCGCCTCGGCGGTACTGGTGGCCTCCACCAGCTCGGCCCCGGGAAAGCCCTCGGCCAGGTACGCCCGGCACTGCGCCAGCGCCTGGGAATGGGAGATGATCCGCGTGACCCGCTCCGGGCTCACCCCCGGGCGGGCCAGCAGATGGTGCCGGATAGGCAGCACCACCTCCCCGCAAATCCGGACCTGGCCGGCCTCATGGGCCAGAAGATCCAGAGTCAGCCCCAGCGAACCCTCGCCTGAGTTTTCCGCCGGCACCAACCCCCACTCCACATCCCCGCCGTCCACCGCTTTGAACACCTCGACTAGGGACCGCAGTGGGCGGAGCAGCATCGGCCGCCCGCCCGCCCAGCGGGAAGCAGCCTCCTCCGAATGGGTGCCCTCCGGCCCAAGATAAGCGATGGTTTCCATTTGTTGTCACCCCTACTCCGAAAATACATAGCGGCGGTTTAGGTGATTTTCATCCTAAGTGGTGCCGCGTACGGTATGGCTGTCTCAATCCATAAGGCCCCGGTTCAACGCCCGGGCGATGATTTCCACTTCCCGCATCAGCCGGCCGAACCCGGCCGGGTCCAGGGACTGTTTGCCGTCACAGAGGGCTTTGTCGGGCTCCGGGTGCATCTCGACGATGATTCCGTCCGCCCCGGCCGCCACCGCCGCCAGGGACATCGGGGCCACCAGCTCCGGTCTTCCGGTGGCGTGACTCGGGTCGACGATCACCGGCAGATGGCTCAATTCTTTGACCAGGGACACGGCGCTCAAGTCCAGCGTGTTCCGGGTGTAGGTCTCGAAAGTGCGGATACCCCTCTCGCACAGCACCACCTGGCTGTTCCCGCCGGCCAGGATGTACTCGGCCGCCATCAGCCACTCCTCGATCGTGGCGGAGAACCCGCGCTTCAAAAGCACCGGCTTGTTCGTCCGCCCCACGGCCCGCAGCAGGTGGAAGTTTTGCATGTTCCGCGAGCCGACCTGGAGCATATCCACGCATTCCAGCGCCGCCGCCAGGCTTTCCTCGTCAATCACTTCGGTTACGGAAGCCAGGCCCGCCGCCGCCGCGGCCTCGGCCAGCAACTCGAGCCCCTCGCGCTCCAGACCCTGGAAACTGTACGGAGAAGTCCGGGGCTTGTAGGCGCCGCCCCGCAGGACCTTCGCCCCAAACCCCGCCGCCGCCCGGGCCGCCGCCGCCATCTGTCCCCGGCTCTCCACGGCGCACGGTCCGGCGATCACGTTCACCGCACCGGAGCCGAACTCCGCCCGGCCCACCCGGACCACCGTGTTCGCGCCGCCGCGCCCCCTGCCGGCCAGCCGGTACGGCCGCCCCGCCGCCCCGGCCGGAAGCGTTCCGGCCACCATTTCCGTCCCCATCATTCCTAAGCATCTCCTTTGTATAAAATTAAAAAGCCCGGCCTCCCTCTCAGGACGAAAGCCGGGCTTCCGCGGTACCACCCCAATAGACCCACGACGTGAGTCCGCTCGATAAGGCACGGGAGCGCTTTCCCAAAACCGGCGCAAATAAAAAGCCTTTCATCCCACAAGGGACGAAAGGCTTTTGGGCCTTCCGCGGTACCACCCTGGTTGGTCAAGGGACCCGCTCTCTGCGCCGGGTACGGGACGCACGCGCCCGATACCCCTCCCTTTTAACGGCGGGAAACCCGTTCCGGCCTACTTGCCCGCCTGCGGCGGTTTTCAACCGGGCGGCTCGGGGGAGAACTTCAACGGACCAGACCCTGAAAGCGCTTCCAGTCGACGACGCCTTCTCCCTGGAGGGCTGAAACACCGCTTACTTTTCCCCGTCACGGCCTTTGCGTGATCAAGTTGCTGGAAAACAGCATACCAGGACTTAAGCCTGTTGTCAACCGGAAAACGTCCGGCACGTCCGGCTCGCCCGGCTAATTGCCGAATTCCCACCCGATTCGCAAAATTTTTTTGTTTGGCGTATAATTAACTGGACAAGCACCCGGTGACCATATCTAGAAGGGGGGCTCCCATTTGCATAGGCAGTGCCCGAAGTGCCGTTCGTTCCGCGTGGTCCGGGTCGGCCAGTACGCCAAGTTCATAAAGGTCAGCCTGACCGGCTGCGTCCTTCTGATTGCGGCCGCCATCGCCTACCCCGTATTCTGGATCGTCCTGCCGTTCTTCTGGTTGATCAGCCTGTGGTTTTACCTCTCCCGGCCGCTCCTTGGCTGCGACGACTGCGACCACCTGTGGAACCCCCGGAAACCGGAACAGGTGTTGAAGTACGACCGCTGACCCGGACGCGGCGCATTTATACCGCTTGCCCGGCCGGCCCCTGCCGCGAAGCGCCATAGCACAGGCCGGGCTAAGAAAACACGTTCCTAAAAGCCCAAATATGCCGCCGTAAGTGCTCCCGGGCCTTTAGCTTTTTGTATCGGCGGCCCGGGCGACCTTCACGGCACTGGCGGTGCTGATCAGCTGTTCGCGGGTCTACGTGGGCGTGCACTACCCGTTGGACATCCTGGGCGGCGGCGCTCTGGGGCTTTTCATCGCCGGGCCGGCGTTTTGCACCTGCCGGGCTTTTATGCGCAACGGGCCGCGGGACGTCTAGCCCCCCCCCCCCCCCCCCCCGGGGGCGGGCAGGCGCACCACACCCTGAAGGGCGTCGCGCAGGTCGCTCAGCACAACCGGCTTACGCAGCACTAGGTCCACGTTGTCCTTAATCACCTCGTCCAGGGTGGAATCCACCCAACCGGTCACCAGCACGAACGGCAGGTTCGGATACGCCGACTTAACCCTGACGCCGACCTCCAGCCCGCTCAAACCGGGCATGGCCAGGTCGCAGAAGACGGCGTCAAACCGGTTGTGCGCCAGCAGTTCCAGGGCCTCATTCCCGCCGGACACCGCCTGCACCCGGCAGCCGAGCGTGGACAGAAGGCTCTTTAAAGTATCCAGCACCGTCGGCTCATCGTCGATGAGCAGCACCTCAGCATGAGCACAGGATTCGGACGGCTCCCCGGACTCTTCCGGGGCTTGGGATTCCGGCCGGGCCACCGGCAGGACGATGTCGAAGGTGGTGCCGTGTCCCAGTGTGCTCTGTACCCTGATGCTCCCCCCGTGGGCGGTAATGATGTTGTGGGTGATCCCTAGGCCGAGACCGCTTCTCCGTTCCCCCTTGGTGGTGAAAAAGGGGTCAAAGACATGCGGCAGGGCGGCCGGCGGTATCCCGCAACCGTCGTCACTAACCGAAACATTCACCGAGGATCCGTTATCCCAGATCCGGATAGTGACCGTGCCACCCCGGTCGTTCACCGCGTCAAAAGCGTTGATCAGGATATTCACCAAGGCGTCACGCAGGGCGGCCGCGTTCCCGGAGACACAAGCCGCGGAACGCAAATCCTGAACGACCTCGATGTGGACCCCCGCGGCGGGCGCGGCGTTGTGCCAACGGTTGCGGGTGAGGTTCACCGTGCCCTGCACCAGTTCCGAAATCCGCACCAAACGGAATTCACGCGCCGCCGGGCGGTAGAACTCCTGCACCCGGCGCACCAGCGCGGACGCGTCCCGGGCCGCCGCGTGCGCCTGGTCCAGGTTGGCCTGCAAAAACCGGTCAGTGGTTTTTGCTTGAGCCAACTGGAGGTTGCCGATAATAACCGCCAGCAGGTTGTTGAAGTCGTGGGCGATGCCGCTGGTCAGAATCCCCAGGGAGCGCAGTCTTTCGGCCCGGGAGTTTTCCTGGTTCCATCTGCTGTGCTGCTTCTGATACTCGTAGGCCGTGCCGATGGTGTCCCCGACCGCGAGCAGCCAATCCGCCCCCAGGTTCACCAGATCCGCCGTGTTGTCACAGACGATCGCCAACGCCCCGATCCTCTCCTGCTGGTGCTTCAACGGAACAACCAGGCAAAGCCGTCCGCCGTCACACCCGAAGAACCGGTAACACAAGGGACACTCGCTGCGGCTTCGAATCACCGGCAGGCCGTTCACCACCGCCTGGTAGTAGCAGCTCCGGCCCAAGTCCGGGGGTTTGAGCTTCCGGATGCTGTCCACCTCGGCAGGCTTCAGGCCGACCGACACCACTTCCCCGAACCCGCCGGCGGTGAGGTCGACCTCCACCAGGAAACCGGCCCGCGCCTCCAGGTACCGCACCAGCAGGTCCAACGAGATCCGCGCAATCTCCGACGGCTCGTGCCTGTAGGAAATAGCCCGGGCGAGCCGGCTGAGAAAGGTTATTTGCCGGTTGGCCTCCTCCAGGCGGGCGGTGTTGGTCAGGCTGCTGTGGACCACCGACCGCAAACGCTCTTCGGCCGGCACCGGCACCAACCCCTCCCGAGTCTGGAAGAAGCCGCCGGTATGAGACTGGATCAGCTGTTCAAGGTCTGCCGGCTGCAAGTCCTCGGCATAGTACACGCACAGGGCCGTGAAGTCCCCGTCGGAAAACCGCCGGGACACTTCTTCTTCGTAGCGCAGGAAGTCCCGGATATTCAGGCTGTGCCGCAGCCAACCGACCTCCCCGACCACCCGCAGCCCCCGGTAGCCCGCCACCCGGGCCTCGGCCAGCAAGTCCCGCCACTGCTGGAGCACCACATCGGCCCGGAAGGTTCCCTCCTGCAGGTAAAAGCCGTCAGACGCCCGAAAGCCGAACTGCTCCCGCGCAACGTACTGGTAAAGAGGTTTCAGGCCGAGGACTCCCCGTTCGCGTACTTGTTGAAACCGGTGGGAGAAACGGTCCGCAAACCGCCTGTCGCCGGTGAGCACCAGGCACCGCTCTCCGCCGGCCAGGCCGGCCGCGACGAAATCAGCGATCGGCTCGTAATTGAAGTTGGAGCGGGAAGTCAAAAGGACCGTATGGCTGCCCGGGGGCAGGTCCATGAGTCCCGGGGTGTACTCCGGCATTCGGCAATGCCTCCTCATGTCAGGTCGATTCTGTAACTTTTAGTCTATTGGACTAAAACCTACATAATTCCTTTAGGAGAAAAGATCGAAGAATGGCGGAAGAGCTGGTGTTTCAGCCGTATGAGCATTGGGTCGAGAGTCGTTAACGTTCCTCGCGGTTGTACGGGACCCCCAGCGCTCCCGGGGCGCCGATCCGCTGGCGCACGCTTTTCCCCAAACATCTGTAAATAACTGCTCCAAGGCGCTTGGCAGGAACCCTTTTGTCTGGTATGCTGGTAATAATACGTAATTTTCGGAAGGAGGCGTTTGAGCCGATGCAGGGAGTGGGGGAAACCATCCGGCGCCTGCGGGAGGAAGCAGGGCTGAGCCAGCGCGCGCTCGCGCGGAAGGCCGGGCTCTCGTCCCAGTACCTTAGTGATATTGAGGTCGGCCGCACCTCGCCCAGCCTGAAAAGCCTGGAGAAACTGGCCGGCGCCCTGCAGACCGCACCAGGGCGGTTGCTGCAGGGGCAGGACCAGTTCTCCAGCCAGGTGGTTCAGGTCCCGGTCCTGGGGCGCGTCCCGGCCGGAGGCCCCGTCGTTTCCGAAGAAGTGATCCTGGGTTACCTGCCGCTGCCCCGCAAGCTGGCCTCGGAGGACACCTTCTGCCTGGAGGTGCGGGGAGAAAGCATGCAGGACCTGGGCATCGACAGCGGGGACTATGTGCTGGTGCGGGTCCAGCCCACCGCCGAAAACGGGCAGGTCGTTATCGCCAGGGTGGAGGGCGAGGTTACCTGCAAGCGGTACTACCACACCGGCCGGATGATTTCCCTGGAACCGGCCAACCGGCGGTTTCACCCGCTCCGGCTGGAGGCCGGGGAGATCGAAATTGTCGGGGTTGTAACAAACGTGATCAAAAGGGTATAGTATTGCTGGCGGAATTCCGCCGGAAGGAGTGCCTCCATGGGGAAAGAGAAACTTGAGTGCCCCAACTGCCGGTCCGCCAGAGTGACGGTCCGCGGGAAACGCATCCTGACCAAGGGGCTGGTTATGGTGACCGGCATTCTGACCGCCCTGCTCTTCTTCCTGGGCTATTTCC
Organism: Bacillota bacterium; assembly: GCA_040757205.1. NCBI lineage: Bacteria > Bacillati > Bacillota > Bacillota bacterium. The sequence goes on along the minus strand of JBFLXL010000003.1, from coordinate 86,183 downwards.
TGTCTCCGGCCTTGATGACCGGGGCCTTGTACGTTTGGCTGGGCGGACTGGCGGTTATCGGCGTGGTCCTTCTGGTGCCTGCGGAGCGGCTCGAAATGTACTACTGCCGCAGTTGCGAATTCCGCTGGCTGCGGGGCCAGTTCGGCGGTGACGGCCCCCGGCGCTAGGGACGGCTTCACGGCCTGATTCTCGTCGAAAGCCTGCCGAACTGATTGACCAAAAACAATTCCGCTGCGGGAATCGCCTAGAAGCCCATCCCCTTCAGGGGATTAGGAGTGTCACACTTGCCGACTCATCGATCTGTTAAGGAAGGGAGCTGGTTTGCGTTCATCGGGAAGGTGCACCGTGAATACCTGCAAAAGCTCGAGGCCGGCGCCCTGCGGGGCGTCGGCCAGGACCACGTTTTCAACTTCGAGTGCCGGGAAGAGTGTATGGGCCTTTGCTGCCAGGAGATCGAGATCTTCCTTGATCCCTGGGATGTGGAGACGCTCAGCCGCCACCTCGGGGTTGCCGGGCAGGAGTTCGTGCGTACGTACTGTCTACTGGAAATGGTGCCCGAGTGGAACTGGCCGGTGGTCAAGTTCCGGCACGCGGCGGAAGGGCCTTGCGCTTTCCTTAAGGACGACAACCTGTGCCGGGTGTATCCGGCCCGGCCCCGAAACTGCCGGGCGCACCCCGTAGGCCGGGCCGTCCGGTTCACGCCCGGTTACCCGCCCCGGAAAGAGGAGCGGCTTTTTCTGCTCCCGCCGAACCCCGGATGCCTGTGCCACGGCGGCGAGCGGCGCTGGACCATGGATGAGTGGATCGCTGATTCGGAACTCGAGCCCTACCACCAACTCTCCGACCTGCACCTGGAACTGGTCCACTACGCGGCGGACACCCTGCGTTCCCGGGAATGGCTGCACGAGGACACCGCCAGAATGATCATCCCGTTCCTTTTTGCTCCTGAAATCCTGCGCGTCCGCTTAAACATCCCGGAAAGCGCGGTGGACCACGAGGAGTTTTACCGGCGCCGGCTGCTGGCGGTGAAGGTGGTCCTGACCGACCTGGCCGCGGTCCTGGGGTACGGCCCGCGAGCCAAACAGGTGAGTGAAGCCGAACCCGGAACCGCCTTCGGCGGCAACCTGATGGACCGGGTCCGCCCGGTGCTCCGCACCGGCCAAGAATAACTGCCGTGCGCCAGGGACAGCATTCCTGCGACAGGGGGTGGACGCAGTGTCCGGCCTGAATCCCGACCGCCTAAGCCGACGCCTGGAAGCGGCCGGAGCATGCCTCGTCGGGTTCGCCGATTTGACGGGGCTCCTGCCTCCGGGCCTGGAACCGTACCCGCACGCCGTCTCCATTGCCGTTCGGCTGCCGGACGAGGTCGCCCGGGAGATTGTCTCCGGCCCGACCCCGGCGTATTTAAGGTTCTACCGGCGGGCGAATGAGAAGCTGGATGAAACAGCCGGCCTGGCCGCCCAGCACCTGCGGCGCGCCGGCGGCCGCGCCCTGGTCGTGCCCGCCTCGGTCCGGGCCAGCGCCGAGGAACTGCGAGGGCTCTTTCCGCACAAGACGGCGGCCACCCGGGCCGGGCTGGGCTGGATCGGCAAAAACGTCCTTCTGATCACCCCCGCCTACGGACCCCGCGTGCGCCTGGTGACCGTCCTCACCGACCTGGACCTGCCGGCGGGCAACCCCTTCAAGGCCTCCCGCTGCGGCCGCTGCACCGAATGCGTCCAGGCCTGTCCAACCGGGGCCCTAACCGGCACTGCCTGGAAGGCCGGCCTGCCACGCCGGGCACTCCTGGACACCACCCGCTGCCGTGAAGCGGCAAAACGGCCGGACCGGAGCCCAATTCTGCCGGTGTGCGGCATCTGCGTGGGGGCTTGCCCCCAGGGGCGCCGGCGCGACACGGCCTCACCCAGTGCCGCCGGACCGGCCCCCGTCCGCTCCCGCTAGCCCAAAATCCGGCGCTGGAATTCCTCGAGCCCGAAGTTCTGAGTCCCGGACCTATTTCCTCTGCTGGGCAATCAGGGTCTTGATCACCCCATAAAGGCCGCCCGCCGCCAGTCCCAGAAGTCCGTACAAGATGATGGTTCGAAAAGGCTCGGCGATACCGTCCAGCCGCAGGGCGTGCTCAACGGTTTCACGCAGCGTTCCCGTCCCGGTCTGCGCATTGCCCGGAGCGGCCCAAAAGGCCGTCAGCACCAACACCACACAGACAACCGGCAGCAGACGCCTGTACTTTCCCAAGTTCCCCCGCCCTCTCCTTGCTTTGTGGTCGTGCCTCATTTCGTCCTCACCGGCAACTTCGCCAGAAACTGCTAATTCCCTGCCGGGCGGCTGGATTGTCAAACCCAAAGGACCGCAAACAAAAAAGCCCCTCGCCACAGGCCGCGAAAGGGATGGATCCATTGGGTCAGCATATTGATTTCATTATTGGTGCCGGAGGCCGGGGTCGAACCGGCACGGGTGAAACACCCGAGGGATTTTAAGTCCCTTGCGTCTGCCTATTCCGCCACTCCGGCAAGTGATACAGAGGGGCGCACTCCAAAAGTGCGCCGTACTTTATTATACTACCCGGCGCGGGGCGCGGTCAATAATCCCGGTTCGGCGGCGTTCGGCGGTTCGGCGTCAGGGGACGTCCGGGTTAGTCGTCCTCCCCGGCCGCGGCCACCTCGTCCGCGCCACTGTCCACACCACTGGAAAATAGGGGACTGTCCCCCTTTTTTTTTCCGTCCACACCGTCGGCGAGGGCCAAAAGTTCCTGCGCCTGAACGGCGCGGGCCGACTGCTCGACCGGGCTCAATTCGCCCAGTTCCACCCCCACGGAGGCCGCGTCCAGGTCCTTGAACCGGCGGGCCTGGACCAGCACCCGGGATTCCAGCGAGCCGACCGTCCGGTTGTAGGCTTCCACGGCGCTCCCCAGGTTCTTGCCGAGCCGCGCCATGTGGCCGCCCATGTCGGCGAGCCGCTTATACAGCTCGCGCCCCAGGTCGCTGATCTCCTTGGCGTTTCGGGCCAGCCGCTCCTGCCGCCAGCCGTAGGCCACCGCCCGCAGGAGCGCGATCAGGGTGGTGGGGGTCGCCGGAATCACGTGTTGGTCCACCCCGAACTCGATGAGCGACGGGTCGTGCTGGAGCGCCGCGCTGAAAAACATCTCCCCCGGCAAAAAAAGCACCACGAATTCGGGAGCAGGCTGGAACTGGTCCCAATAGGACTTCTTCCCGAGTTCGGCCATGTGCTTGCGCACCAGGCGGGCGTAGTTCTGGAGCTTTTCCCGGCGCGCCGCGTCGTCTTCCGTGCCCACGGCCTCCAGGTACTCCCCGAGCGGCGCCTTGGCGTCCACCACGATGTTTTTGCCGCCGGGCAGCCGCACCAGCAAGTCCGCACGCAGCCGCCCCTCGCCGGTATCTACGCTCTCCTGCTCGTAAAAATCACAGTACTCAAGCATCCCGGCCATTTCCACCACCCGCTTGAGCTGGATCTCGCCCCAGCGGCCACGCGCCGTGGGCGTGCGCAGGGCGCGCACCAGGTTCGAGGTCTCCGAACGCAACTGGTGCTGGGTCTCGAGCAGGGAACGGACCTGCTCCTGCAGCGCCTCGTAGGCCCCCACCCGCGCCTTCTCAAGCTGGCGGATCTCGGTGTCCACCTTGTCCAGGGACTCCCGGACGGGCTTGACCAGCTCGTTGATCGCCTGCTGCCGTTTTTCCAAATCGCCCCGGGCGGCCTCCTGGTACTTTTCCAGGCTGGTCCGGGCCAGGTCCAAAAAGGCCCGGCTGTTGCCGGCCAACGCCTCGGCCGACATGGCCTTGAAGGCGTCGGCGAGTTTTGCGCGCGCCTCGTCCAAAAGCGCGAGCTTCTCCGCCGCCGCCTGGCGCTCTTTGGCCACCGTGGTCTCCAGTTCCGCCACCCGGGCCTTTAGCTCGCTGATTGACTGGTTCGCCGCCGCAAGCCGGGCCTCGCGCGCCTCGATCTCCGCCTCCAGGGCCGGTATCCGCCGGGACGACTCCTCGGCGGCCGCCCGCCGCGCCGACTCGGCAGACAATTCCTGCTGCAGCCCGCCGAGACGCGCCTCCCGCTCCGCGATGCCGGCGGCGAGCTCCGCGCTCCGCCGCTCCGCGCCCTCCAGGCGGGCCGCCAGCACCGACCGCTCGGCCTCGCCGGCCGACCGGGCTTCAGCCGCGGCCGCCGCCGCCCGCCCGCGCAAAGCCAGCCACACCCCGGCCGCCCCAACGGCCAGTCCGACCAACAAAAACAAAATGAACCGCCCGGCCTCATCCATCACTCATTCACCCGGCTCCTAAAAAAGGACTGCTAGGGCCGCGCCGAATTTTCTACGCCGTGTACCCAGCTTTCGGCGCCCAGAACTGACGCATGGCCTTTATAACGAGAGCCATATCAAGGTTTCCAGGGGCTGGTGCGCGATAATTTCCCCCGCTACTAAGGCCGCACGGGGCGGAGGGACTGACCGCACTCGGAACAGTACCTGGCCTCCGGCTTCACCGGCCGGGAGCAGCCCGGGCAGACCAGGGCGTCGCCCTCCAGCCGCTCGCGGTGCGCTTCCAGCTCGCGGTCCAGCTCCCGGATCTCGTCGCACAGCCGCTCCATTTCGGCGTCCGCCACGTCTTCCCGGTTGTAGACCCGGTAGGTGAGTTCGCCGAGTTCGGTGAACTTCCTGATCTTTTCGGTCTCGAGCTTGGTGATCGCCGCCCGGGTTTGGGCCATCTCCAGGAGTTCCCCGGACTTCTCGGAGACGGTCTGGGTCCCTTTGCGCAACCGGTCCCACATGCTCATGGCAAAACCCTCCCGTAAAATCCTGTCTCTAGTTAGATAATATGGCCGGCGGCCCAGGCCGTCAACGGTGCATGCGCCGAAGGCGCCGAATGAACCAAAGGGGCGGGGTCAGTGGGAGAGCGCTTTGCAGACTCCGGGCGCTTAGAAACCCCAACCAATAAACAGCCTTGTCATGTCAGTGGGAAAGCGCTTTGCAGACTCCGGCCGCGCAACGGCGCTCCTTGACGTGGGCCAGGTACTCGTCCCAGAAGTATTTCATGGTCGACAGCACCGGGTTGGCCGCCGTCTGGCCGAGCCCGCAAAGCGAGGCCTCCCGCACGTCGTCGGCCAACTCCCCGAGCTCGTGCAGGTCGTCCATGGTCCCCTCGCCCCGGGTGATCCGCTCCAGGATGTCGACCACGTGCACCACGCCGACCCGGCAGGGCGTGCAGGCGCCGCAGGACTCGTGGGCCGCGAACTGCATGTAGAACTTGGCTAGGTCGACCATGCAGTCGGTGTCGTCCAGGACGATCAAGCCCCCTGAACCCATAATTGTCCCGACGGCTTGCAGCGATTCGTAGTCGACCGGCACGTCTAAAAGTTCGGCGGGCACCGCGCCCCCGGAAGGCCCCCCGGTCTGCACCGCCTTGATCCGGCGCCCGGGCGGCGGTCCGCCCCCGATGTCGTACACGATGTCGGCCAGGCTGATGCCCATCGGCACCTCGATGAGTCCGGTGTTCCTGATCTGTCCGGCCAGCGAGAAGATCTTGGTACCCTTGCTGCCCCCGGTGCCCAAAGCCGCATACCATTCCGGCCCGCACCGGATGATCACGGGGACGTTGGCCAGGGTCTCGACGTTGTTGATGATGGTCGGCTTGTCGTAGAGCCCCTTTTCCACCGGGTAGGGGGGGCGGACCCGCGGCTCGCCGCGAAAGCCCATGGCGGAGCGCAAAAGCGCCGTCTCCTCGCCGCACACGAAGGCCCCCGCCCCCAGGGCGATGTCGACGTCGAAGTTGAAGCCGGAGCCGAGGATGTTCTTGCCCAGCAGGCCCAGCTTCTGTGCCTGGCGGATGGCGATTTCCAGGCGCTTCACCGCCAGGGGGTACTCGGCCCGGACGTACACGTAGCCCTCCCGCGCCCCGACGGCGTAGCCCGCGATGAGCATGCCCTCGAGCACGGCGTGCGGGTTCCCCTCCAGGATGCTCCGGTCCATGAAAGCGCCGGGGTCGCCCTCGTCAGCGTTGCAGATGATGTATTTTTCCGGGCTTTCCTGGGCCGCCGCGAAAGACCACTTCCGGCCGGTCGGAAAGCCGGCGCCGCCCCGGCCGCGCAGGCCGGACCGCAGCACCGCGTCCACCACGCCCGCCGGACCGGCGCGCGAGCGAAGCGCTTCGGCCAGCGCGAAATAGCCGTCGCGGGCGATGTACTCGTTGATGTCCTCGGGATCAATCAAGCCGGAGTTCTCCAGCACCACCCGCTGCTGCTTTTCGAAAAAGGGAATCTCATGCAAAAAGTTCCGCCGGCCCTCGCCGTTCATCGAACGGTAGAGCAACCTTTGCACCAGCCGCCCGCCGCGCAGGTGGGTGCGGGCAATCTCGCCCGCGCCGTCTTCGTCGACATGGCAGTAAAGCACCGCGCCCGGGTGGACGACGGCGACCGGCCCGAGGCCGCAAAAACCGTAACACCCGGTTTTGACCACCCGCACGTCCAGGCCGAGGTCCTTGATTTCCCCCCGCAGCACTTTGAAAAGCTGCTCGCCGCCGGACGACCGGCAGGCGGTGCTGTCGCAGACCAGGACCTGGGTGGGCGGGGCCAGCCGCCCGTCCTGGAGCCGTTCTTCAATGCGGGGGCGGTGCCGCTCCCTGATCGCTTGCAGGTCGCTGACGCTCACGTTCACGCTCACGCTCAACCGGGCTCACCTCCTCGTCTGTGTCCAGATCGTCTTCCCGGTAAAGCTCCACCAGCCGGGCCACGCCCTCCACCGAGAGGTGGCCGTGCACCTTCTCGTTCACCGTCAGGAGCGGGGCCAGGCTGCAGGCCCCGATGCAGCGGGTGGTCGAAAGCGTGAACCGGCCGTCCGCGGTGGTCGCGTCCGTCTCCACCCCCAAAAGCTCCCGGAACCGGTCCAGGATGTCCTCGGCGTTTTTCACGTAGCAGGCCGTGCCCATGCACACCCGGACCACGTTTTTGCCCTGCGGGGCGGTGACGAACTGCGCGTAGAAAGTGGCCACGCCGTGGACGTGCCCCACCGAAAGGCACATCTTCTCGGCCACGTGGGTCTGCACGTCGGGCGAGAGATACCCGAAGAGCTCCTGGGCCTTGTAGAGCACGCGGACCAACCCGCCCGGCCGTTCGCCGTACCGCTCGATGATTTTGTCCAGCACCAGGTAGTTGCGTTCTTCCGCGTTCATGAATCCTAGCCTTCCCCGCTGCGGTTCCCGCAATGCGGGCGGCGGGGCGGTTTCGACCGACGCGCCTTCGGTGTGTGACGGCAAATCTCCGAACAGGATCCCGATTCCGCAATAACGTGCCGCGAAGCCTTAGCGCCGGAGGCTCGCCTCAATCCCAACCGAGGGTGAAACTTCCACGCCGATTTCAGAAATATTGTGCCCTGCGGGGCCGTAAGTATCTACTAAGATACGACACGAGTCTCGGGAGCCGGGAGGTGAAAGCCGGGGAAAAGCGGCCGGCGGAAAATCTTCTGTTTTGGTCGATCGGGGGGCGTCCGGTGGATAGCCCCCGACCACCCGGATAAACATCCGGGCCGGGCAGCGGGAGTGACGCCGGAGGGACCCGTAACCAGGGTCCCTCCGGCCTTCCCGCGCCCGAGGCGATGTGCGGTTCTATCTTGCCAAACGGCTATGAAAATCACCTAAACCGCTGCTCTGTATCCTTTGACGTTTGGCTTTCGCGCCCCGGTACCGTCTTTTCGGCGGTCCGGTTGCTTGTACTCCCGTATATTTCGCTCCCGCGGCCTTAACGGGCAGGAATCTCCATCCTTTTGCAGAAAACCAGTTTATGAAACGGTTCGTCTCCGGGGACCGTTTTCGGTCACTCAAGGAAAAACGGGCCGTACCGGGCGACGTGTTCGCCACTTTGAATCCGGGAGGAAGGAATACAATGCCGACGAAGTACGTCTACCGCTTTGACGAAGGCAACGCCGGGATGAAGAACCTGTTGGGCGGGAAGGGCGCCAACCTGGCCGAGATGACCAACATCGGCCTGCCGGTGCCCCCGGGGTTCATCGTAACGACGGAGGCCTGCAAGGAGTTTTACCGGCAGGGACGCCGGTTGCCGGACGGTCTGATGGACGAAATCCGGGAGCACGTCCAGTTGCTGGAGCAAAAACTGGGGAAGGTCCTGGGGGACAAAGAGAATCCCCTGCTGGTCTCGGTCCGGTCCGGCGCCCCGGTTTCCATGCCCGGGATGATGGACACCGTCCTGAACCTGGGACTGAACAACCACACCGTGGAGGGACTGGCCCGATCCACCGGTGACGAGCGGTTCGCCCTGGACTGCTACCGGCGTTTCATCGGTATGTTCGGCGACGTGGTCATGCACGTGGAGCACTACCAGTTCGAGAGCGTTCTCCAGGCCCAGAAGGACCGGCGCGGGGTCCGGCACGACCACCAGTTGACCGCCGCCGATTGGCAGGAGGTCATCGCCCGCTACAAGGGCCTGATCGAGACCGAAACCCGCCGGCCCTTCCCCCAGGACCCCCTGGAGCAACTCACCATGTCCGTCCGGGCCGTGTTCGATTCCTGGTACAACGACCGGGCGATCGTGTACCGCAAGGTCCACCGGATTCCGGACGACCTGGGCACGGCGGTGAACATCCAGGCCATGGTGTTCGGGAACATGGGCGAGGACTCCGGCTCGGGCGTGGCCTTCACCCGCAACCCCTCGACCGGGGCGCGCGAGGTCTACGGCGAGTACCTCACCAACGCCCAGGGCGAGGACGTGGTGGGCGGCATCCGCACGCCTAAGCCGATCGAGGACCTGGCCGCCGACCTGCCGGAAGTGTACGCGCGGTTCCGGGACATTTGCGAGCTTCTGGACCGGCACTACCGGAATATGCAGGATATCGAGTTCACCATCGAACGGGGCCGCCTGTACATCCTCCAGACCCGGAACGGCAAGCGGACCGCTCAAGCCGCCATCCGGATCGCCGTGGACATGGTCGAAGAGGGGCTCATCTCCCGGGAGGACGCGGTGGTCCGCGTCGAACCCGAACAGCTCGACCACCTGCTTCACCGGCACATCGACCCGCAAGCGAAACTTTTTGTGATCGCCACCGGCCTCCCGGCCTCACCCGGCTCGGCCGCCGGGAAAGCGGTGTTCGACGCCGACACGGCCGAAAAGATGGCCCAGGAAGGGGAAAAGGTGATCCTGGTCCGAAACGAGACCACCCCGGACGACATCCACGGCATCGTGGCCGCCCAGGGAATTCTGACCTCCCGGGGTGGAATGACCAGCCACGCCGCGGTGGTCGCCCGCGGCATGGGCAAGCCCTGCGTCTGCGGCTGCGAAGCCATCCGCATCAGGGGCCGGGAACCGGTGTTCAACGTGAACGGCATCACCGTCCGGGAGGGCGACCTGATTTCCATCGACGGCGGCACCGGCCGGGTGATCCTCGGCGAGGCGCCGATGATCAACCCGGAACTGTCTCCGGAGTTTCAACGGCTGCTGGATTGGGCGGACGAAATCCGAACGCTGGCGGTCCGCGGCAACGCGGACACCCCCGCAGACGCCGCCAAGGCCCGCGAGTTCGGGGCTTTGGGCATCGGGCTTTGCCGCACCGAGCACATGTTCATGGGCGCCGACCGGCTGCCCATTATGCAGCAGATGATCCTGGCCGACGACGCGGACACCCGGCGCGAGGCTCTGGAAAAGCTCCTGCCAATGCAGCGGGAAGACTTTTACGGCATCCTGAAGGCCATGGACGGCCTGCCGGTCTGCATCCGGCTCTTGGACCCCCCGCTGCACGAATTTTTGCCCGACCTCGAGGAACTGCACGCAGACATCACCCGGCTACAGTTCACGGTGGGCGACACCCCCGAGCTGCGCAAGAAAGAGGAACTCCTGCGCAAGGTCCGCGCTCTCGCGGAGTCGAACCCGATGCTGGGGCACCGGGGCTGCCGGCTGGGCATCACCTACCCCGAGGTCTACGCCATGCAGGCCCGCGCCGTCTTCCTGGCCGCCACCGACCTGCTCCGGGAAGGGTACAACCCGATTCCCGAGGTGGAAATCCCCCTGGTCATCGACCCGGGTGAATTCGTGTTCCTGAAACAGCAGGTGGACCAGGCGGCGGCCGAGGTGCGGGCGGAAACCGGGGTCGATTTCGAGTACAGCGTGGGCACGATGATCGAGCTGCCCCGGGCGGCCCTCCTGGCCGACGAAATCGCACGGGAGGCCGAGTTTTTCTCCTTCGGCACCAACGACCTCACCCAGACCACCCTCGGTTTCTCCCGGGACGACGCCGAGGGCAAGTTCCTGCACCGCTACCTGGAATTGAAACTTTTGCCCGACAACCCGTTCGCCGTCCTGGACCGCAAGGGCGTGGGCCGGTTGATCGCCATGGGCATTGAACTGGGGCGTTCCACCCGTCCGGACCTCCTGGTCGGGATTTGCGGCGAGCACGGGGGAGAGCCCCGGTCCATCGAGTTTTGCCACCAGGTCGGGATGAACTACGTCAGTTGTTCCCCCTACCGGGTGCCGATCGCCCGCCTGGCCGCGGCGCAGGCCCGGGTGCTCATCGAAGGTCTGGTTCAAAAGGACTACGGAACCAAGTAGGCCGCCGCCGAAGACGCAAAGAGGCCGCACACCGCGACAAAAGGGGACAGTCCCTTTTGGGCCTTAGAGGGACTGTCCCCCTGGTGTCCCGGGGGATTGTCCCCCTGGGGTGTTGAAAGGGCGTTCCCGGATCGTCCGGGGGCGCCGCCGTTTTCGGCCCGGCGGCTGATCTCCCGGGCGCTTCGCCCGTTTTCGAAACCGGTGCATAATGCCTCGCCTCCGTAGAAAAGACTAGGATTGAGCATCACGCACACTTCAGGAGGTCTTTTCTTTTGCGCACCATCGACGCGGCCAAGATCACCGAGGTGGTGGCCGGACTCTGCGAGGAGGCCAATTTCATTCTCGAACCGAGTGTGCATTCCGCCATGCAAAAGGCGTTGATGGAGGAGGTTTCACCCCTTGGGAAGGACGTGTTCGCCCAAATCCTGGCCAATGCCGCCCTGGCCGCGGAAAACAGGTTGCCCATCTGCCAGGACACGGGCATCGTGCTCGTGCTGGTCGAACTGGGACAGGATGTGCACGTCACGGGGGGCGGCCTCTACGCGGCGATCGACCAGGGAGTGCGTCAGGCCTACCAGCGCGGCTACCTGCGCAAATCGGTGGTCAACGACCCCATCGAACGGACCAACACCAAGGACAACACACCGGCCGTAATTCACTGCCGGATCGTGGACGGGGAGAGAATCAGGATTTCGCTCATGCCCAAGAGCGCCGGGAGCGAAAACATGAGCACCGCCCTGATGCTCAATCCGGCCGACGGGTGGGAGGGAATCAAAAGCTTCGTACTGGATACGGTCGATCAAGCCGGCTCTAATCCGTGCCCCCCGGTGATCGTCGGGGTCGGCATAGGCGGCACCTTGGAGAAGGCGGCGCTGCTGGCCAAGGAAGCCTTGTTCCGCCCCGTGGGACAAAGAAACCGGGCGGAGATTCTCGCGCACCTGGAAGAAGAGCTGCTGGACGCCGTCAATAGGCTGGGCATCGGCCCGATGGGCCGCGGGGGCCGGATTACCGCGCTGGCCGTACACATCGAAGTCTTTCCGACTCATATGTCGTCTCTGCCGGTGGCGGTCAATCTGCTGTGCTGCGCCGCACGTTACAAAACCATGGAAATCTAGGGACAAAAGGGGACAGTCCCCTTTGGGCCTTAGGGGGACTGTCCCCCTGGGGTCCCGGGGGACTGTCCTCCTGGGGTCCCGGGGGACTGTCCCCTTGAGATTGTCTTTTTTCTTTAGACAACCATACCGCTTGCGGCACCATCGGATGGATGAAAATACCCCTCACCCTGACCCTCTCCCAGAGGGAGAGGGGATTTTCAGGGTAGGGTTTTGGAACGTTAGCCATCAAAGTGCCTCATACTGAGTTACTTGTTCAGTTTCTGGTTTTGCAGCATTCTCCCCGGATTGGAGGGCGGCAAGTGTATATGAAACAGATCAACGTGCCTCTAACCGACGAGGCGGTCGACGGCCTGCGTGCCGGCGACCGGGCCTTGCTCAGCGGCAAGCTGTACACGGTGGGCGATGCCGCCCACCAGAAACTGGTACAGCGCATCGGACAGGGAAAGCAGCCGCCTTTTAGCCTGGCGAACCAGGTCATCTACTACGCCGTGGCCACGCCACCGCCCCCGGGACGCATTGTGGGTTCGGTCGGCCCCACGACGGCAACACGTATGGATTGCTACACCCCGGCCCTGCTCGCCCAGGGTTTGAAGGGCGTTGTCGCCAAGGGCTACCGTTCCGCCGAGGTGGCCCAGGCCATGCGAGAACACCGGGCCGTCTATTTCGGCGCCGTCTGCGGCGCGGCCGCCCTGCTCAGCCGGTACGTAACCAGCGTACGCTTGGCGGCCTTCCCCGGGTTGGGCGCGGAGGCCGTCTACGAGTACACGGTGGCCGATTTTCCGGTGGTGGTCATCAACGATATCCACGGGGGGGACCTCCACCAGGAGGGCCGGCGAGTCTACGCGCTCAACCAGGCTACTTGAGAAACCCGGCGCGCCGACCCGCCGGCCGGCTAAAGGGGTACCCCAGGGGGGGGGGACAGGGTACCCTAGTAGGGGGACAGGGTAACCTAGGGGGACAGTCCCCCTAAGGCCCAAAGGGGACTGTCCCCTTTCTCCCCCTATGTCCCCTTGCCCCCTAAGGCCCAAAGGGGACAATCCCCCTTCCCCCTAGGCCCGGAAGGGACTCGACCCCATACCTGAAACCGGTCCATCCGGTGGTCGGAGGTGACCGCAAAAGATGAAAAACGCGAAAGTCCCGGGCCATAGTCCCAGGACCGACCTGTACCTGGAAGCTGCCGGGCTGGTCACCGGTATCCTGCTGGTGGCCTTCCTGTGGATTCACGCGTTTCTGGTGGCCATTGTCGTTTTCGGCCCCGCCGCCTTCGACGGCACGGCCCGGTTCCTCGAAAAGCATTACCTTTCTTACGCGGGCATCGGCTTGGGTCTCTTGATCGGCCTGGTCCACGTGGCTAGCGTGGCCCGCCGGATTCCGACCGGTTACCGGGAACAGCGTGCGGTGTGGCGGACGGCCGGAAGGATGCGGCACACCGATACCTATGTCTGGGCCTTCCAGGCGGTCACCGGACCGGTCATTCTCGTTGCGGCCGCCGTCCACCTCTGGGTCGTGCTGGCCGACTGGCCCCTCCAGGCGGCGAAGAGCGCCCTGCGCGTCCAGACGGACTATTTGGTCTTCTACCTCATCCTGTTGCTGGTCGCGGAATACCACGCCGCCGCCGGCATCTACCGCCTGCTGGTCAAGTGGGCCCGGTTCCGGCGCCGGTCCCTGGCGTACGCCGTGGGCACAGCCGCGGTCTTCATCCTGTCGGTGAACCTGGCGGCTTTGTGGGCGCTTCTCCATCTGGGAGGCGTCCGGTGAGCGCCGGCCGCACCCACATCACCGACGTCCTGGTCCTGGGGGCCGGGTTGGCGGGCGAACGCACGGCCATTGAGGCCGCCGCCCGGGGACTGGAGGTGGTCATCCTCAGCCTGGTGCCGCCCAGGCGCTCCCACAGCACGGTGGCGCAGGGCGGGCTGCAGGCCGCCCTGGGGAACTCCGTCATGAGCCAGGGAGACAGCCCGGACCTTCACTTCGCGGACACCGTGATGGGGGCCGACTGGGGCTGCGATCAGCACGTGGTCCGCCTGTTCGTGAACACCGCACCGGCGGCCGTGCGCCAGATGGCGCGCTGGGGCGTGCCGTGGAGCCGCATTACGGCCGGCGAGCGCCGCCTGCCCGACCTTACCGTGGTCGAGGAGCCGGAAGCCGCCGCCGGGCTGATCAACGCCAAAAAGTTCGGCGGCACCACCAAGTGGCGCACCTGCTACGCCGCCGACGGTACCGGGCACGCCCTGCAGTACGCCCTGGACGGGATGGTGCTCAGTTTGGGCATCACCGTTCACGACCGCACGGAAGCAGTCGCGCTCATCCGTGACGGCGAAAAATGCCTCGGCGCCGTCGCCCGGTGCCTGCGCACCGGGGAGCTCCGGGCCTACCTGGCCAAAGCCGTCGTCATCGCCACCGGCGGCTGCGGACGCCTCTACGGCTTGTCCACCAACTCCGTGATCAACGAGGGGACGGGTCTTTCCCTGGCCCTGGACACCGGGCTGGCCTGTTTGGGCAACATGGAGGCCGTGCAGTTTCATCCCCAGACGCTGCCGCCAACCTGGATTCCGGTCAGCGAGGGAGGCGGCTATTTGCTGGACCGCAACCTGGACTACTTCATGCCCCACTACCAGCCGGAGAACAACAAGCAACCGTACCGGGACGTAACGGCCCGCCTTATGCAGGAACGCATCCGCGCCGGCCTGGGAGTGGAAAGCCCCCACGGCCCGCACCTTTGGCTGGACGTGCGCCATCTGGGGGCGGAACACATCGCACGGCAGCTCCGGAGCCTGGCGGCGTTCTGCCGGGACTTCGCGGGAATCGATCCCGCCCGGGAACTGATTCCGGTGCGCTCCGTCCAGCATTACGTCATGGGCGGGGTGAGGACAAACATCGACGGGGCGGCCTACGGCTTAAAAGGGCTTTTTGCCGTGGGCGAGGCGGCGTGCTGGGATCTGCACGGGTTCAACCGCCTGGGCGGCAATTCCCTGGCCGAAACCATCGTGGCCGGCATGGCCGTCGGGAAAAAGGCCGCCGAGTTCGCCCTCGGAGAGGCTCTCCACTACTCGAGCGCCCTGGTCGCCCAACACCTGGCGGCCCAGGAAGACCGCGTCCGGCGCCTCATCGCGGGCCAAAACGGCGGCGAAAACGTCTATGCCCTCAAGAAACAAATGGGGCAAATCTTAACGGAACATACAGGTATATTCCGGACCGGCTCCGGGTTGAAGACGGCGGTGGCCGCACTGGGAGAGTTGCACCAGCGGGCGCAGCGGGTCGGGTTGGTTTCCAGCGGCCGCGGCGCCGACCCGGAGCTGGGCGCCGCCATGCGGCTGCCGGGCATGGTCCGCCTGGCCCTGTGCATCGCCTGCGGCGCGCTGGCCCGAACCGAAAGCCGGGGTACGCACTATCGTGAGGACTATCCCAACCGGGACGACGTCAACTGGCTGAACCGCACGCTGGCCTACTGGCCGCCCGGAGCCGAGAAGCCTGTGCTCAAATACGAACCGGTGCGGATCACCGAACTGACTCCCGGAAAACGCGCCACCCCGGCCTAGCCGGTCAAGGTCAAGGAGGATAAGGTATGGGTCGCCGCCTGACTTTCGACATCTTCCGCTACCATCCGTCTACAGCCGGAACGGAGCCCCGGATGCAGACCTTTCACTTGCGTGAAACGCCGGGAATGAACATCTATGCGGCGCTCACCAGGATCCGGGAAGAACAGGACCCCTCCCTGATGTTCGACTTTGTCTGCCGGATGGCGCTCTGCGGTTCCTGCGGCATGCTGATCAACGGGCGGCCCCGGTTGGCCTGCAAGACTTTCACCGGCCGGCTGCCCGACCGGATCACGCTGTACCCGCTGCCCGTCTTCCGGCTCGTCGGGGATCTGTCTGTGGATACAGGGGGGTGGTTCCGGCACGTTACCCTGAAAACCGGGGCCTGGCTGCACACCTCCCGGGCCTTTGAGTCAAGCGCCCCGGAGGAGCGCATGGACAACGAGACGGCGCTGCAGATTTACGAGGCCGAACGGTGCATCGAGTGCGGCTGCTGCCTTGCGGCTTGCGCCAAGGTTCACATTCAGCCGGGTTTCATCGGGGCCGCGGGCATCAACCGCCTGGCCCGCTTCATGCTGGACCCGCGGGACGAGCGCAGCGCAGCGCAGTACTTCGAGGTGCTGGGTTCCGAGGACGGTATCTTCGGCTGCATGGGCCTCATGGGCTGCGAAGACAACTGCCCTAAAGACCTGCCCCTGCAGCTCCAACTGGCTTACGTCCGCCGCAGAATGGCCGCCGCCGGCTTCGGCCCGCGCGGGAACCGCAGGAAATGACGGAGAGACGGAGATGGACCGGCGGCCTACACCGAGGTCGGTTCTTCATTTTTCTTTCTTTATTTTTGGGGTCTCCCATTCCCAAACCCGCCACGGGAAGCGCTGTTCCACCGCCAGGCGTGTTTCCAGCAAATCCGCCAGCGCCGCCGCATCCAGATAGCGGGTCAGCGCGCCGTTTTCGGCCAGGGAGATGGTCCCGGTCTCTTCGGAGACGATTACCACCAGGGCGTCGGTCAGCTCGCTGAGGCCGATCCCGGCCCGGTGGCGGGTCCCCAGCTCCCGGGCCAACCTTTCGTCGAGGCTCAACGGCAGGTAACAGCCGGCCGCCACTACCCGGTTGCCCTTGATGATCACCGCCCCGTCGTGCAGGGGAGTATGCTTGGCGAACAGTTGGAGCAAGAGGAGCCGAGAGACCAAGGCGTCCAGGGAGGTGCCCGTCTGCACGTACTCTTTCAGCCCCGTTTCCCGCTCGATCACGATCAGCGCGCCCAGGCGGTCGCGCGACATGGTCTCCACGGCGGCCGCGATTTCGCCCACCAGCGCCTTCAGCGGCGAGTTGCCCGGCACCAGTCGGCCGAAGGGGCGGCCCCGGCCCAGCTTGTCCAGGAGCAGCCGCAATTCCGGCCAGAAGATGACCGGCAGGGCCACGAAGGCCATCGTCCAGATTTTCTCCAGCGTCCAGGACAAGAGCGGCAGCTTCAGCAGTTGGGCGACCGCGGTCAGCGCCGCCAGGACCACCAGGCCCTTGATCACTCTGACGGCCTGGGTGCCGCGGACCAGGGTGAAGATCTTATAGGCGATCAGCAGGATTAAAAACCCGTCCAGCACGTACGCCGCCGGCGGCGGCAGTTCGATCGGCCCGATGCGCTCACCCCCCAACCGGTTTTCGTATTTCGAGAATTCGACAAGAAAAGGGCCGTTTCCTCTCTTTGGCGAATAAGTCCGCGCCTCCGGCGAATAGGCTCTGCAACATAGATCGACAGTCGCAAATGCCCTTTGATTGAACTTGATTTCCCGGTCGTGAGTATCCGGGAAGCAATTGACATCACAGTGTGATCTTGCTAACATAAGCACAAGTGACATTGCCTGCAACGATCGGCGCATGCCGAACACAGAAGGGCGGTGGGACCACTAACGGTGTGTTCGCGCTTCGCGGAATTCCACGGGACGTAAGGTTATTCAATTAATTGGGGAGGGATAGCCGTGTTCAACAAGATCCTGGTACCGACGGACGGTTCCGACAACGCTATGAAGGCCGCGAATCTGGCCGTGGACTTCGCCCGAGGTGTTCAGCCGGTTGAAGTGGAGATCATTAACGTCTACCCGGTGATCACTGTGAATCCCGAAGGCTTTTTTTCCGCGGAGTCTTATCAGGAGATGCTGGATAGGGAGGCCGAGAAGATCACGGCAACGACGCTTGCCCTCTTTGAGAACGCCGACCTGAAAGCCCAGGTGGTCTACCGGGGCGGTGACGCCGGGGCGGAGATCGCCAGGTACGCCGAAGAGGAAGGTTTCGATCTGATCATTATGGGTACCCGGGGCGCGGGAGCCTTTAGCGCCTGGGTGGTGGGCAGCGTCGCCCAAAAGGTGGTCAGTCGCGCCTCCTGCCCCGTGCTGCTGGTGAAGTAGCAGCGGATTTCGGCCCCGGGGAAAAACCCGGGGCCGTCCCAACTTATCCTGCCTTCCCGGCAGTACGAATGCAGTACGAATTAAGTTAACTCGGGTTCTGGAAGAAAAGTCTGCCGGGATGAGTTGACTTATCCGTCGATTATTTGGTAAGGTATATGAAAAGCCAACCACAATAATCTGCAAAAGGCAGGGAGAGGTGAAAACTTGGCGCATCATCACGAGGACTCCAAGGTGGAACCCTTCGCGAAATCGGACATCGGCTTCCGGGAAATGACCTACGTCATGCTCTTCGGGATTACTGCGGCCGGCGCCGTCATGTTTTCGTTCCTTTACTTCAGTTCACTGGAGGACTTTGCCGCG
Organism: Bacillota bacterium; assembly: GCA_040757205.1. NCBI lineage: Bacteria > Bacillati > Bacillota > Bacillota bacterium. The sequence goes on along the minus strand of JBFLXL010000003.1, from coordinate 68,219 downwards.
CCGCCTTTCATGGTGTCCCTGCTGGTAGGTATTTTTACCTGCCTGATCCTCGCCGCCGGAAATATGATCGTCCGTTGGTTGTTCTCGCTGGACGACTAGCGTCCGAACACACTAGGGCTTGAGCTTGATAAGACCCCGAAAAGGGGTTTTATCTTTTCCCGGCACCCCTACGCGGCGGTGAGCCAGACCAGGGGCGGCGCCGACACCGCCGCAGCCGCCAGGGTGAAGGCCCCGAAAGCGCCCCGCCGGTTTCCCCGGCGCCAGGCCCACAGGCCGTAGCTCGCCGTGTGCATGGCGATCCCAAGTACCACCAGCATAATCATCACCTTGATCAACAAGACGTTCACTCCTTCGTTTCGATCGCCACTCGGTTCCGGATTCCCCCCGGTTCTGATCTCGCTAGCGCTGGGGGGGCGTCTCGCGTGTGATGCCGAAGCGGCGCACCCGAAAGTCGAAGTCGATGCTGACCTCGGCGTCCGGGAATTTTTCGTCCCAGGCGTAAGCCTCCCAGGCCTGCCAGGTGGGGAAGTGCTGCTTGGCATGGTAGCCCAGGGCAAAAAAGTCGACGCCGAACTCGTTCTGGGCCTTGTCCAGGGCGGCGCGGGCGTCGGTCATGCAGCTTTCCTCCACCGCCCGCTCCACCTGGCGCACCCTTTCCGGCCGCTCGTAGCGCTCCCCGCTCTGGATGGCCAGGACGTCCCCCTCCAGCGGGATCAGCACCGCCACCCGGGGCATCCCGTCCGCTCCGATCCGAACGTTCACCGCCGGCGGCTCCTGCGGAAAAACCCGGACCACGAAGAACCGGCCGGGGTGCTGGGGATCGCGGATCGTCTTGATCATTTCCCGGAAGGTCCCCCGCACCATTTTCTTGATCCCGGTCTCGTCCCCGTTCAGCACTCCCACCATCCGCCCACCCCGGATCACGGCCGCGCCCATCATCTCGATCCCCGGCCCGCCGCGCCGGGGGATGGTCCCGGCCATATGGACCCCCTTGGCCTTTTTTGACGGGTCAGGCGGCCCTTCCTCCCGCCGTTGCACGGCGACCAGGCCGACCACGCCCGCCGACCCTGGCGAAATGATGTCGCGGTGGACCACGTGGAAGTCGACCCGGGGAATGAATTCGGTGACATCCCAGCCGCCGGTTTGGAGCTCCCAGAACTTGCCCGGGCTGGCCTCCAGAACCGGGGCGGCCTCCCGCAGCACAGCCTCGGCGCGGCCGTTGGCCACCAACACCCGAATGGTCGGGCGGAACTGGCTAAACCGGACTAACGGCCTCACATTGGTGACGAAATCGGTCTCGGCCAGTTCGCGGCCGATAACGATCACCTTGGTGTGCGACAGGTCCACCCGGCGGTCGATCCAGGCGTGGGCGAACTCCAGCGCGCTGATGAGGCTCGGCGCTTCCATGGAGGTCACCAGCATCGTCTGCTTCGCGCCGCCGCTGGCTCCGTCTCCCACCCCGGCGATGTTCCTCGCCACGGCGATCTGCAGGGTGACCGTGAGGAGGTTTTCCCGGCCCCGGTCCACGCCGACGGCCGTCACCCAGGCCGTCTCGTCCAGCTCGCGGTAGTCCCAGCAGCCCGGCAGGCACAGGACCGCCAGGATCAGGAACGTGATTGTCAGTACCGAGCGCACGTTTACACTCCCTCCGCGGCTGCCCGGCGGCCGGAAATCACCGGCCGCCGGGCCGGTCGTCATCCTTCCGCCGGCGCCGCGTCCAGCCCCGGCTGATGCGCGGTTGCCGGCGCCGGCGTAGCGGGTCGAGATAATCCGGGCGCTGTTCCTGTTCCCAGGCCGGCCCCCGCTGGAGGTAGTCGGGCGCGCCGCGGGTCACGGGGGCCAACGGGGCCAGGAAGGGCACCCCGAAGGAGGTCATGCGCGCCACCAGCGCCAGGTGCACGAAGAGCCCGATCAGGATCCCGAACAGGCCGAGCACCCCACCCAGGGCAATGTAGAAAAAACGATACATCCGGACCGTGTTGGAGAACGGATAGTTCGGGATGGTGAACGATCCGAGTGCGGTAAGGGCGACGATGATGATCAGGATGGGGCTGACGATATTGGCGGCCACCGCCGCTTGGCCCAGAATCAGGGCGCCCACGATCCCCAGGGTCGTGCCCACCGCGCCCGGGATGCGCACCCCGGCCTCCCGGATCAGTTCGAACGCCGTTTCCATCAACAATACCTCCACCACCGTCGGGAAAGGCACCGGCTCCCGCGCGCCGGTGAAGGCCAGCAGCAGCTCGGTGGGAAGAAACTCGGTGTGATAGGTAACCAGCGCCACGTAGCTCCCCGGCAGCAGGAGGGCCAGCCCCGCGCCGAGGTAGCGAACGAAACGCGTGTAAGTTCCGAACGGCCACCGGTCGTAGGCGTCCTCGGCCGCCTGCATCAGGGAGAAGAAGGTAGTGGGAACGATCAGCGCCCAGGGGTTGCCGTCCACCATGACGGCCACCCGGCCCTCCACCAGGCCGGCGACCACCCGGTCGGGACGTTCGGTGGCCAGAGTCTGCGGCGCCGGGGCGCCGGGCGTGTCCTCGATGAATTGCTCCAGGATCCCGCTCTCGTTCACGTAGTCTGCTTTGATCGATTTGAGGCGGCGTTTCACCTCGGCCACCAGGGCGGGGTTGGCGGTGTCGTCCAGGTACATCACGGCGCACTGCAGCGGGCTCATCCGGCCCACGGGGAGGAACTCGGTTACCAGGCTCGAGCGGCGCAGGGTCTTGCGCACCAGGGTGACGTTGATCCGGACTTGCTCGGTGAATGCCTCCTGGGGTCCCCGGATCACCGCCTCCACCTGCGGCGTGCCCACCCCCCGGGTGGCCCAGGCCTTGGTCTCGATCAGGAGGGCGGTGTCCAGGCCGTCGACCAGGAGGGCGGTGTTGGCGTTCAACACGTCCTCCACCACCTCCCGGACGGTGCCCACCGAACTGACCTCGTTCCCGGGGAGGAGCGCTTCGCTGATTCTTTTGGCCAACTCTTCCCGCGCCTCTATGCCGGCCGTCCCGGGTCCATTCTCCTGCGCCGGTTCCCGGTCCGGGCGCAGGCGGGCGAAGAGCATCAGGGGCTGCAGGATGGACAGATTTTGCCGGTTGGTGTCGACCAACCCGTCGAAGAAGACCAAAAGCGCCCGCCGGGGCCGCTCGGTGCCGATGGAGAAGGGCCGGAACACGATGTCCTTATTGTCGGGTTCACGGAAAATCTCTTTGAGCAGGCGCTCGTTCTCATCCAAGTTGGTGCAAAGCGGCCGGTTTTCCTTCAGGATGGCCTCCAAACGCCGGCTTTGGGCCTGTTTTCTTTCAAAAGCAGAGGCGTCCCCGGGGGTGCCGGCGGCCTGTTGGCCCGTCCCGGACGGCGCGCGTTTTTCCGCCGCAGGCCGGTCCTCACGACCGGACTCAAACTCGTACCGGGGTTCTTGGGGCTCGCGGAAAACGAGCAGCCGGTTCAACGTCTCCAACAAAGACACGTCGGTTGGTCCCTCCGATGCCGGCGCTACATGCGGTTTTCAGGATAACATTCCCCGCACCGCGCCGAGTATGTGCCGCCAATGGAATTCACGGTCCGGGGCCGACAGTCCGTGCTGCTGCAAACAGGGCACCGGTAAGGCTTTGGCAGTACCTGACTCCTGAATTCTGGATTCTGAATTCTGACTCCTGACTCCTGAATTCTGACTCCTGAATTCTGACTCCTATTCTCGCTGCCTCCTCCGCCCGCGCAGCCAAGCCGCCGCCACCAGGACGCCGACAATCGCTCCCAGGGGGATGAACGACCAGCGGGCGGTGACGGCAAAGCCCAGTTCCACCGCGGTGGAGTAGTTCGGCGGAGCGAAGGCCCCGGCTAGGATCAGCACCATGGTAGGCAGGATGAGCGGCCGGTGGTAGGGTAGCTTCAGGGCCCGGGCGGCGACGGCGGTGCAAATGTACAGGGCCGCCGCGAGCCCGATCAGGGCTGAGAAGATCCAGAGCGGTAAGAACAGGGTCTCCATCCGCACGAAGAACCGTCCCCACATCACGATGCGCGCCAACTCGAACATCGGCAGCACCGGTTCACGGACCGCAGGGTAGGTGAACACCAGCAGGGACACCAATATCGCCAGCGCCACGGCCGCGCCCGCCGCCAGGACCGAAACCAGGCCGACCGCGAGCATCCGGCCCCGGGGCAGGTACGGCGCCAGCATAGTCAACAGGAAGATCTCCACCCCCACCCCCAGGGTGGAAAAAGCGGCCCAGAATAATTCCGGCGCCCCTGGACCCCAGAGCGGGAAGATCCCGTGCTGGCTCCACACGTTCGAGGTCAGCAGGAGCAGGAGCACGAAACTAAACCCCAAGAGGTAGAACAGCACCCGGGCGGTCCGGGCCAGGGTTTCCAGCCCCAGAAAAACGATCACGGTCGCGCTGGCCGCAAAGGCCAGCACCACGATGCTGAGCGGCGTCTCGGGGAAGAAACCAATCAGCACGAATTCGGCGAACTGGCGCAGGACCAGGGCGGTAAAGACGACGAAGAAAGCGTAGTAGAGCAGGACGAAGAAGCCGTTCACCACCGGGCCGACCAGTTCCTCGCCGATCTCGACGATGGTCCGGCCGGGAAACCGGTTTAAAAGCCACACGATAACCGCGACACCCACCAGGCCCACCGGCAGGTGCATGAGCGGAATCATCCAGGAGGCCGAAAGCCCGAGCGGAAAGATCAGGGCCAGGTGCGAGATCAAGACCTTCATGCTGAGGAAAACAACGAGGAGCGCCACGGCCTCGCCGAAGCCCACCCGCGGCGACCCGCTAGACATAAAAAACCCCGCCCCGAAAACGGTTGCCGAACCACATTTCCCCTTCAAACCCCCCATCCTGGATACGGTTAACATTCCCCGGGCCTGCGGCGGCAATGCACCGCCCAACCCCAACCGCCCGGGGGTGCATAACACCGGGAACCCGGGGAATATTAGAGATCCGAACGCGGCAATCCACCACCCAAACCAGCTGGTTCGCATAGCCCGGGAGATTCAGACAATACTAGATTCGGTAAATGTTCTTCCCCGAAAGGAAGATTGTTGATGCGGGACACTGGTGTTCCGGGGACCGGCGAGGCCCTGGGCGGGCTGCGGGCCGGGGACATCCGTGCGCCCGAGCCTTCGGCCGCCGCTTCCGAGCGCCCGGGAAAACACCCCCTGGTCTGGCTGGAGACTAACACTTGCCACGGGGACATCCTGTCCGCGCTGAACGGCCGGCATCCGGATTTCGGGGCGGTTTTGCGGGAACTGCTGGATATTTACTGGACCAACACCCTGATGGGGGCCAAGGGGCACCAGGCCGTCGCCGTCCTGGAAAAGGTCGTGGTCGAGCGAGCGGGCGAGTACATCCTGGTGGTGGAGGGCACGGTGCCGACCGCGGCCGGAGGCCGGTACGCCTATGTCGGTCTGCGCGGGAATGGAGAGCCCTGGACGGCGTGGGACGCGGTGGTGGAACTGGCCGCCGCCGCCAGGCACGTGGTTGCCGTCGGCTCCTGCGCCGCCTGGGGGCTGCCCTTCGGGGCGCACCCCAACCCGACCGGCAGTAAACCCGTCTCGGCCGTCGTGGACCGGCCGGTGATCAACGTCCCCGGCTGCCCGGCGCATCCCGATTGGATCCTGGGCACGCTGGCCCACCTGGTCTGGTACGGGGTGCCCGAGCTTGACGCCCTGAACCGGCCGGTGGTGTTCTACGGCGAGACGATCCACAACCTGTGCCAGCGGCGGCACTACTTCGAGAGCGGCATCTTCGCCGAAGAGGTGGGGGAGCCCTGGTGCCTGTACAAGATCGGCTGCAAGGGGCCGGTGACCTACGCCGACTGCCCCAGCCGCCAGTGGTGCGGCGAGCACCTGAACTGGCCGGTGGGCGCCAACACGCCCTGCATCGGCTGCACCAGCCCGGAGTTCCTGGAACGGACCGCGCCTTTCTTTGAGCACCTGCCGGATGTGCGGCTGCCGGGGGTGCGGGTGGGGGCCGACCGGATCGGGGTGGGGGCCGGGCTGGCCGCCGCCCTGGGGATCGGCCTGCACCTGGCCGGCAAACTGCTCACCGGCCGGCTGCAGAAAGAGTGGGGGAAAAGCCTTGGAAAAGCGGGGAAAACCTTTCGCCTGAAGCGGAAGTAAGGGGCGTGTCCATTGGCGGCAGACGCGGAAAAAGGGCAAAAGATCGTGATCAACCCCACCACCCGCACCGTGGGCGCCAGTCAGATCGAGGCGCGGGTCGAAGGGGGACGTGTGATCCACGCCCGCTGCGGCGCCACCGTCTTCCGGGGTTTCGAATTGATCCTGCGGGACCGGGACCCGCGGGACGCGGCCTACATCACTCAGCGCATCTGCGGCATCTGCCCCACGGCGCACGCCGTCGCCGCCTCCTTTGCGGTCGAGGACCTGGCGGGGGTACGGCCGCCGCACAACGGCAACCTCTTGCGAAACCTCATCTTCGCCGGCGACATGCTCCAGAACCATATCCGGCACTTCTACCTGTTTGCCGTCCCGGACTACGTCCGGTTACCGGAGCTCCGGCCCCTGGTTCCCCCGCCGACCACCGACTACCGCCTGCCCCGGGCGAAAAACGAGCGGCTGGTCGACAGTTACTTTCAGGCCGTCGACGTGAGCCGGAAGGCGTACGAGATCAACGCCCTGCTGGGCGGCAAGGCGCCTCACCCGCACGGCATCATCCCCGGGGGCTCAAGCGTCCCGGTGACCGCCATCACCGTTTTGAACCTGCTTTCGATCGTAAAGTCGATCCAGAAGTTTATCGAGGAGCGGATGCTGCCGGACGTGCACACCCTGGCCGAGCACTATCCCGATTATTTTGAGATCGGCGTACGGGGAGCCGATTTCTTGAGCTTCGGGCTGTTTCCCCTGGACCCGGAGACTTCGGAAGACTATTTCCCGGGGGCGGCCGTGATCGATGGCCGCATGGAGGCGGTTGATTTAGGGGAGATCACCGAACACCTGCGCTACAGCCACTTCGACGGTGAAGAGGCCGCCCACCCGGCCCGGGGTGAAACCCGGCCCGACCCCGACAAACCAGGGGGCTACTCCTGGTGCAAGGCGCCCCGCTACCGCGGCCGGGCGCTGGAAGGCGGGCCGCTGGCCCAGCTTTGGGCACGGGGCGACTACCGCCGGGGCGTTTCGGTGATGGACCGCCTGATTGCCCGGTCCCTGATCTCCCGCGAGGTGGCCGTGCTGATGCGGAAATGGCTGACGGCCTTGATCCCGGGCGAGCCGGTGTTCAACCGCTACCGGGTTCCCGAATCCGGCGCCGGGGTGGGATTGACCGGGGCCATGCGCGGGGGGGTGGGACACTGGCTCGAGGTGGAGGGCGGCCGCATCAAACACTACCAGATCATCACCCCCACGGCCTGGAACTTCTCGCCCCACGACGACCAAGGGGGCCTGGGCCCGGTGGAGGAGGCCCTCATCGGCACTCCGGTGGCCGACGCTGAAAAACCGGTCGAGATCGCACGCGTGCTCCATTCCTTCGATCCCTGCATGTCGTGCGTGGCCCACGTGATTGTCCTCGATGAAAAAGAAAAAGGGGGACAGTCCCCTATTTTTCAAGGGAGGTAGGTCGGGCTTAAAGTGTCGACGAAAAAGGGGTGAAGAATAGTGGGTAAACTGCGGCATCCGTTGCCGATAAGGCTCTTTCATTGGCTGCTGGTGCCCACCTTGGCCCTGGAGGTGGCCACCGGGTTTTACCTTACCAACCCGTCGCGGCGCTGGGGTTTCCGGAGCATGCGCCCGGCGAAAAAGATCCATTTTGTGGCCGGTTACCTGCTGACGGCGCTTTTCGCCGCCTACCTCTACGGGCGGGACAAGACCGAGATCGTGCCGGAGCCTAAGGACCTCGGCCCCCGGCTGAAGAAGTTCCTGGCCTACGAGTTCTTCCTGACCCCCCGGAAACCGAAGTTCCCCAAATACAATCCGTTCCAGAAATTTTTGTACACCTTCTGGCTGGTGCTGATCCCCTACGCCCTGCTCCTGGGCTGGTTCCTGTACTTCCCCCGGTTCTTCGCCCGGTGGATCAACCTTTTCGGGGGCTTAAACAACATCCGCCGGATGATTTACCTGTGCAGCGTCCTGCTCGCCGCCTCCATCGCCGGGCACGTGTACTTCGCCCTGACCAGCAACACGGCCTTCCTCAAGTCCATCTTCACCGGGCGCACCTGAGGAAGCCGGGGATGCCGGTGGCCGACCTGCAGCGTTATAATACCAACATGAGCGAAAACGCACCGGGGAACAAAGTGGCCGTCATTATGCGGAGAATCGGGGGCAAGGCCGGGTACGACGTGAGCGTCCGCGACCCGGAAGCGACCGTTGAGGACTACCTGGCGGCGCTCGACCGGGCGATCCTGGTGTCAGTTCTCACAGGGAATGCGAATAACCCACTACCCGGGAAACCGACGGAAAACCCCCTGTTAGCCCGGTTAAAGTGAGACATACCAGGGGGCGGGCGGCCCGGGCGGGCAACATGGAAACTGAACGGCTGTGAGATTTTTTGCGGCCGTTTTTTGGTTTTGGCCGGCGTGCAACGGTGGAGATAACGGTTTGTAACGATGGGCCGTTTTGTAGGCGTTACGAAAAGTGGTGTTGGCGTTACAAGCCAGTAATAACAGGCGTTAGAAGACTTAACGCTTTAAGAGAATAAGGCGTTCGGGGGGCGCGATCCGAACGGTGTGGTAGCGAAGTACCGTCCCCGGATTGGTAAAGCCGTATTGGTAAAGTGGTCAAGTGGTAAAGGCTGGCGTTAAAGTCAGGTGGCACAAGGGCTTGAGGGTGATAAAAGGTATTGGGAAAGAGTTTTTTGCGCATTTCCATGTAAGCCATGGCATAAACTCACTCATCTCCCATGAAGTGGCGCAATCCCTGATCGGCATCCGCTCGTTTAATGGTGCCGACCACACGGCCGATGACCACAGCTCCATCTTTAACCGTCATTGAGGAATAATGCGGGTTTGCTGGTTTTAAGACTAGAGCATCGCCATGATAGTGGCAATATTTAATAGTTAGATCCTCGCCGATTCGGATGAGGGCTATGTCGCCACTCTCAACTTGGGCCTGGCGGCGTATAAGGACTAGATCACCATCTGCGATGTCGGCACCGACCATGCTGTCTCCCTTAGCTCTGACCAAAAAGGCGGCACCCCGGACCATACGCTGATTAACTGGAATATAGCCTTCCAGAATCTCATCAACAAATATAGGCACACCAGCAGGAGCGCTGCCCAGAACAGGGAGAAAAACATCAGTATCTTTATAGTCCCAAGGCTCTCTTTCCTCGGCGACCCCATACCCTGTTTTGATGGTTAGTTCGGCGTGTCGTTTCTTTAACGCTACGCCCCTTCGCTTGCGTCTCCACACGAGGTACCCAGCATATCGTTCCACATCGTACCTTTCCTCATCAGTCAGTCCTCTCAAAAACAATGCAGTGGCTGGTTGATCCTTGCCTGTCAGCAGCCAATCTGTGCTCACATCGAAAAGGTTCGCCAACGCAAGGATGAACTTCCCACCCGGCATGCTCAGGTCCTTTTCCCATTTTGTGGCGCTGCCTGATGATGAACCTATAGCCTCTTCTAGCGCTGCAGTTGATAGACCCTCTCGCCGCCGAAGGTAGCGTATTCGCTTCCCAATCGTATCCAAGTAAACACTTCCCCAAATCACTGAATAGAATCAGCACTTGCGCAGGATACACTATAAAAACCAAGTTTACCAGGGGTTCATGTGCTGAACTTTTTCAGGATTGCAATTGACATTGCTGAAAAGATTCAGTATACTGTGTAATAACTTACACTTGATTGTAGCACGAACGTAACGGCCTTCCAAGTAGGAGAAATTGTCGGGAGGAGGCGGCGGAGCGCGGGATGGGCAGGCGAACATTGACATCCTTCGGCCTGGCGGTGAAAAGACGCCTACTGGAGCGGGGCATGACCCAGAAGCAACTGGCCGAAAAGCTAGGCATTAGCGAAATCCGCGTTTCTGAGGCACTCTATGGAGCTGTATCTGGCAAGAAACACAAAGAGCTGATCGCAACGGAATTGGGGATAAAATTGCCCACGAAGACCAGAAGGCAGTGAGCCCAGGCTCGGATTTAAAGGGTGTGACAATCAGTGCAGGTCAGCTTGTTTGATTCGGACAAAGTCGGTTCCGGCCAGCGGGAAATACTGATTCCCGCTCGTCCGGTTTTGTCTGAACTGCAGCGGATGCAGCGGCGGATCAGAAACCTTGAGCACAGCCTGTTGGCGCTGGAACAGGTAATCCGGGAGGCCAGCGCCGGCCAGCAAAGCCGCCATCCCGGCTTCGATCCGGAAGCACTGGCCTACCTGGAGTCGTTGTACGCGGACAATCCGGGGTGGAAGACGGCGCAGTTGGTCCGGGCGCTGCAGAGCGAAGCGGCCGCCCAGGGCTGGCGGATCGGGGTGTATCAGACGATCTATAGGCTGGTGGCGAAGCTGCGGCAGGGCAAGCGGCTGTATGTTCCCCCGCCGGAAGGGGGTGAGGCGGAACGGCAGTGAACCAGCGGAGCTGTGAGAATGACCGTTACCGACTTTAAGGGGGCAATGAGAATGCGGCGATCCCTTTGCCGACAAAACAAAAAGCCCCGTTGCCGGGGCCGAGGTTGTGCAAATTCAGGTTCACGGTTTTTTATGTTTTGTCGGGTCAACGATCTGGTATCCTTGGCCAGGCTTCGGGGTAGGCGGGAAAGGCTCACCCTTGACCACGGTTCTTTCAACTCCGGTCCGACGGCCACGAGGCCCAACGATCTCAGCTTGACCGGAGCGCGGGACTTTTTCTCCCGGTTTGTGCACGGGTTTCTTCGACAACGAAATCACCTCCTTAGAAGTAATTATACATGTTTTTCGGGGGAATGCGGATGAAAATTCCTCAACATGTAAGAATTGGCGGTCATTCATTTCAGGTGTCTATAGTGGAGATTGTCAACAAACATGTTCCGAGGCGGGCGGAGATAGATCATTTGGAAAACAAGATACGAATTAATGATGCTATGAGTCACAGCCGCCAGGAACAATCACTGCTTCACGAGATACTGCACGAGATCGACCAACAATGCGCAATCGGGCTGGATGAAGACGCTGTGGCCCGACTGGCTGAAAGCCTCTACGCAGCAATTAAAATCAACAAATTGTACTTCGGGTTAGAAGACTAATCAGGCCAGCACTTACCTACTTACCTGCGGAGAGGAGGGTTATGGGTGCAACCGACAGCGCGGGAGACGTGGCTGACCACCAGCCAGGCGGCGGAGCTTGAAGGGATCTCTCGCCAGGCTGCGCACTCTAGGGCGAAGACCGGTGCCTGGACAGTCAAAACCGAAAGGGCTGGTCGGGGCGGCGGTAACGGCGGCCAGCGCTATCTGATTGCACTCTCCTCTCTCTCGGTGGTGGCGCGGCAGCGCTGGTATGAGCGGTACGCTAAAGAGCCCGAGCGGGCAGCCGGGGCCGGACCGGTGCCGGCACCGGCGGAAGAACCGGAAAGTCAGAACCGGCCGGAATCGGTGCCGGCACCGGCTTCCCCGGCGGCCCGGCCGGTGAACCTGGCCGAGGTCAAGGCGCTCGTGGGCGAAGAGCGCTTCCAGGTGCTCTTGGCGGCAGCGGAGATGAAGGCCGAAGCAGCACGGGGGCTGCTGGCGGTTGACATGCGCGGCCAGAAGAAGCAGGCGGCGGTGGAAATCGCCGCACGGCACGGCGTCACGTGGCAAACGATTTACCGCTGGGTGGACGCATATCAGGAAGCAGGGACGGTGGGACTTATGGAGGCACCCCCGAGGTTGCACGTGGGCACCGTCCGCAGGTCGGTGCCGGCGGAAGTGGAAGAGTACGCCTGGGTTACACACCTCCGGCGCGACAGGCCGGGGCGGGGCACGCTCAAGGTCAGCAAAGTGTATGACAAGTGCGTGAAGTTCTGCGATCAACAGGGGATCAAGCCCCCCAGCCGGGCGACCGTTTATCGGCTCATAAGCGAAAAACGCGGCGAGGACCCGGGCTTGATTTGCCTGATCGAGGAAGGCGAAGAGGAATACAACAAGAGGGTTAGCGAGAAGGTCATCCGCAAGGAGCCGGACTTTGTGAACCAAGTGTGGATGGGCGACCACCGGCGGATGGACTTCTTTGTCATTTACAACGGCCGGCCGGTGCGCCCTTGGCTGACAACCTGGATGGATGTTTGCTCGCGGGTGATCGTTGGCTGGTCTCTTTCTATTCAGGCGAACGGCCGGACCATTGCTCTGGCACTGCGGCACGGTATCTGGCACAAACGGCTGCCGCGCTGGGACCGGGAGATCAGCCCGGCCTTGCGGTTGCACCTGGACAGCCTGGACTGGGACTGGGATGAAATCGCCGGCTGTGCCGGCCAGGAGCTACCCTTCAGCGGCCTGCCTTCTGTGCTGTACATCGACAATGGCGAAGACTACAAGGCAAAACTGAAGAAGGGCACGGCACATCCAGGTTTTGAGTATTCCCGCGAGGTTCGCGGTGCCTGCGAATCACTGGGCATCAAGCCCCAATTCTGCACAAAATACTCTCCCTGGGGCAAAGCCCATATGGAGCGCTGGTATGGTACGCTGGCGAACCAGTTTGACCGCGACCTGCCGAGTTACTGCGGCAAGGACAACAAGCAGCGGCCGCACGATCTTGATGAGAAACAAATGGCGGCACGTGGTGAATTGCTTGATGTTGAGGAAGCGGCCTTTTTGGTTGAGATGTATATCCACCGGTACCACAACGCGGTACACAGCACCCTGGGAATGACCCCGATCCAAAAATACGAGTCAACACCCAAAGCTCGGGCCGGGATGCCGGAGTTGCGCGCTTTGGACATCTGCCTGATGGATGTGGAGAAGGCCACCGTTTCCGCCAGCGGCATTCAGCGGTTCGGTATCCGGGGGCGGCCGCGCTACTACAAGCACGAACTGCTGATGGACAAGTACGTGGGCCGGAAGGTGGTCATCCGCTACGATCCCAACCGGCTCGGGGAGATACGGGTCTTTGACCCGAAGACCGGCCGCGAGATCTGCACGGCGACCAACGCGGAACTCTTAAGCTGGGATGCGTCCAAAGACGATATCGCGGCGATCCGCAAGGCCAACGCCGCCCGGAAGAAGGACTTGAAGCGGCGGCTTAAGGAGTCCGGGAAGCAAAGCGTCGAGGCGGTGGCCAGGGCGCGGCGGGCGGCCGGGCCGGCGATGACCAGCGGCGAAATCGACGGCGACAAGAAGCCCGACACTCGCTACATCACGGGGTTCGAGCGCCGCGCGGCCAATGCGCCAAGGACTGAGGGCGGGCAGCCGCCGGCCAATGAGGCCAAGGCGACCCGGAAGAAGGCGGCCGGAAGCCGGTTCGATGACTTCTTGCGCAAGGCGGGCAGTGAAATCTAGGTTCCAAATTCTATCAAAGGGGGAGTTGTTGTGGGTCAGGCGCTGGAGCAAACCGTATTGGAGATCCATCAGCAGCAGGATGGCTGGAGCCCGGAGCGGCGGTTGCTGCACAAAGTCGTCAAAGAAGAGGGCACCAGCGTAGCGGATGTCGCCCGGGCCATCGGCAAGCACCGGAGCGCCGTAAGTCTGTACCTGAGCGGCAAGTACTCAAGCGCGCGCACGCTGGAGCCTCTCATCCGGGATTATCTCAAAAGCACTGGCTATTGGCAAGAGGGCGATAGCGCTATCGCTACGGATGGGACGGTTGACGACGAGACGGCGACGGCGCCGGACAGGCTCCCGGCGGATGGTTGGATGAGGTCAATCCGGGAGCTGGGGCTGGTGCCCACGCGGGACATGGAGCGGATCTGGGGCGTATGCAAGAAGTGCCACGACTCTGTTGAGATGGGCGTCATCACCGGGGACCCGGGCGCGGGCAAAAGCTTCGCGCTTGAGGAGTATGAGCAGCGGGCCGCCGTGCCGATGGTGTGCATCACGTGCGACACCACCAGCACGAAGCGCAGCATCTTGGCGGACACCGCGGAAGCACTGGGCCTGAAGGATTACGGTTCCTCGGCCATGCTACTGAAGCGGATCGTTAAAAGCCTGAAGCAAAAACCCCGCCTCCTGGTCTATGACGAGGCGGATCTGATGAAGAATGACGTCGTGCTGGAGACGGTGCGGGCGATCTACGACAAGGCCCGGGTGGGCGTGGTGCTGGTCGGCAATGAGGTGCTGGCGGAAAAGATCCTCCTCTATGCCGAGGACCGGCCGGAAATGGCCCGTCTGCGCGACCGCATCGGGTATTACGTGCGACTGAACGGCCTGACCGATGAGGAAGCCCACGTGTTCCTGGCACGGATCAACGCGACGCCAGCGGCCAGGCGGCTGCTGTGCGCCATAGGCGCCAGGCGTGGTATTCGCCAGTTAGTCAAAGCGCTGGGGCGGCTCTTGGATGTGACCCAGGGCGAGCAGATCACCGAGGACCTGGTCGAAGAGCTGGGCCAGATCGTGCTGAGTTTCAAGGCGTAGATGCCGAAACCCTCGGCGCAAGGGGTGATTAGCAATGGAGAAGGCGGTCCGGGATTGGATAGAGGCAAGCTTCCATTTGGATGCGATCAGGGTCGAGGACTTCCCCCTGCTCCCGGCCGGCCAGATGATCACCGACCGGTATGGGGCGACGATGGTGGTGTACTGGGACATCGCACGGGAGCGGGTGGCCTGGGCGTGGGTGCCGAGTTAACGCCGAAACCCCGGGCTCAGCCCGGGGTCGTGACGGGGGGCTTCCCCGCACCTGATGGCCGCGCATAGCGCGGGCCGGGAAACCGGTGGCAAGCCGAGAGGAGGAATCGCATGTCTCACATGATCCTAAAGCGCAAGCCCTACAAGTTGAACGGCCAGATCATCCGGGCCGCGCTGACGGCTCGGACGGATGAGTTCCTGGAGCGTGCTGGGCGCGGACTCATCGAGGACAAGCTGAGCTGGCTGGGCTGGGCCGTGGTTGTCTTGGCCGGCCTGATGCTGGCCGGACAGATGATCAGATGGGCGGTGATGTAGGTGCTGTACGGCGAAGCATGGGAAATCTTGCAGGTATATGCCCCGGATGCCTTGCCCCTCTTCGTTGACGGGTGGCAGCGATGGCCTGACGAACGGGCGGCTAACGAAACATCCCGGGCTTTCAGACGGCTGGACATTCCGGAAGCCGTGGATGCTTCAAGTGGTTCGGACCGCCATTATCAAGCGGGCGGCGATAGTGGAGGCCGGTTTTGATGCACTCAACAGCTAACTGCTTCGTGTGCGGCCGACCTCTCGGCCTGCCGTGGTCGGGGGGGGGGGCGGGACGACTTATCACTTGTGCCTGGTCTGTTGGGTGATGCACCTGGTGCGCAACCAGCGGGCGGCGGCACTGGGCAAGGCCCGGGCTGGCGAGATCGCTGTGATTCGCCACCGGCACCGGGGGCGGCTGATCGTCAAGGTGCTCTGCAGCGATCCGGACAAGCTCCGGAGCTGGTGCCGAACAAACGGGATACCGGATTCTTGGATGCACGTGAGCAACAGCGGCCTCCCCCACTTTGATCTGTGGGGGGCGGCGGCGGAGCGGATTGTGAGGTGAGATTTGATGCCCGAGCAAAGCCTGCGGGCCTGGGTGGTAACGGATGCTCTCGGCAGCCAGGTGGTATTCACCCGGACGCGCGATGAGGCATTCGAGGCGGTAGAAGACCCTCAAATGGTGCCGACCAACCCCTCAATTTCGGTCCGGCGCGTCAAGGAGTTTGACCAATACGCGGAGGCCGGCCGGGTACCGGCCCGGGTACTGGTGGAAAAGGGCTGGCAGGTGCCTTGCCGGCGGTGCGGTGGGCTGGTGAGCGAAGGCGACCGGCGTGTTGGCGCGGAGATCGAGGACGAAGCGCTTTGTGCCATGTGCGTGCCGGAAGCGTACGAGGTGATGGATGATGGTGTTGGCTGATTGGGTTGCTGCCGGGTTTATCGCCTTGGCCCTGGTCACGTTGGCCGGGTTGGCGGCGCGGAACGGTTAAAGATTCTGCCTGCGGTACTGCTCTTGCTTGGTCTCCTGGTCATCGGGTGCAGCTATTTGTCCGGAGCCGATAGGCTGCAGAAGGAACTTGCCGGCAGACAGGAGCTGCTGGACCTCAACCGGATGCTGCTGGACGAGATTGTTGAGCTGCGGCGGGAAAACGAGGAGTTGCGGGCGCGGTGGCAGGAGTGGGTGGAAATCTGGCAGGTGGAGACGTTCGAGTCCACAGCTTACACCGCGCAGTGCGGGAATGGCGACGGTTTCACAGCCAGCATGACTATTCCGGTACCGGGACATACCGTGGCGGTGGACCCCGGAGTCATCCCCCTGGGCAGCTGGATCTACGTTCAGGGGCTGGGTTGGCGGATGGCCGAAGACACGGGAGCGGCCATCCGGGGCAGGTCAATCGATCTTTATATGGGCGCCGGGTCGGCGGCCAGGAACGACGCTCTGCGCTGGGGACGCAAGCAGGTGCTGGTTGCTTATAAGACGGCCCCAGTGATGGCGAGGTGACCACCGGTGGCCAGAAGATCACCCCCCCCCCACTGTACCTGCACTGCAGGGGTTGTATCGCCCGGGGGATGTAGTCGAAATCGACTGGGCGGCGGGTGGCATAAGAGAAGAAAATGCGCGCGATTACGGCAATGTTGGGGAGATCGTTAAGGTGCTCCCGCGGTTCCTGGAGGTTCGCCACCGACTGGGGTTCACGTTCTCGGTGTCGAGGAGTCACATCATTAGCGGGGTCCGGGTCCGCGTGGTCCAGCGCGACGGCCCGGCCCGGCAGGAACAGAGAAAGGGGGGATGATCAGATGAGAGCTGATGGGGACAGTGCGCCGGTGCCACCGGCGGTGACTGAGGCCGGAGACCTGGAATTGGCGCTCCAAACAGATGGAGTCCCTAAAGGCCAGGACTGGCGCGAGGCCCTGTGGAAGCGCAAGCAGAAGCTCATCGGCGTAAGCCTCAGACCCAGCAAGATGCCGGCAGCCGGAGAATCCGGACGTGTGTCATCCACCTGTGAGTCCGAGGCGGCCGGGCCGGAAGCCCTGACCGTCAGCGAAGTGATCAACATCCTTCAGGAGTTGCGCCGGGATGCTGAATGCTGTGCAGAGCTTCTTGCAGAGAGCAGCTTAACCAGCAATGTCGCCGCGACGCTACGGCAATATGCGGATGAATGTGAGTCGAGGCTCAGGCAGATAGAGTCGGCAAAGGTGGTGCTGCCGGCGGAACTCAAAGGGAGGGGTACTTGATGCCAAAGAGAGGGAAGTATCGGCTCAACGATGCAGGCGATGGTTATATGCCGGTCTGCGGAAACTGCGAAAAAGCGTTTCCGGACGCGGAGATTGGAACCGCAAAGAACTACCCCGACGACGGTCTTGTGGCTGTGTTCTTTGAGTGCGGCTATTGCGGCGAGGAATCGGTGCATTATTACCAACCCTATGAAGGGGACATAAAGGAGAGATAACGCATGGCACGGGTGAGAATCGAAGGCACTGCGTTACGGAGCTGGGATGATGTGAACCTCAATTTAAAAGAGATCGGGGAATGTGAGCTGGCCGTCGAGGCTATTGAGGCTGAGCTGACAGAGATGATCCACGATCTGAAGTTGGATGCCGAGATGCGGGCCAAGCCGCACAAGGATCGGGTCAAAAAGCTTGAGGTGGAAATCAAGGAGTTCACCGAGGCCCGCCGCGACGACCTGGGCAAGAAAAAAACGATGCTTCTGAACTTCGGCAAGTTGGGCTTTCGGAAGAGCACGAAGGTCAAGTTGCCCCGGGCAGCCAACAGGCTGGCGGAGATCATTAGAAACCTCAAGGCTTTTGGGATGACCGACTGTGTGGTGCAGCCACCGGAAAAGGTGGACAAGGAAGCACTGAAAAAGTACCCCCCGGCCGAGATCTTAAAGGTGGGCGCGGGTGTCGATGTGGACGATGTGTTTTGGTACGAGTGGGATCGTGAAAGGCTGCGTGATCAGGGCTGAGGGGATGTTCCCCTCTCCCCTTCCTGTTACCAGGGCGCTGTCCGGGTGACGGGAAGAGGAGCCGCGAAAGGGGGTTGTCGGTGAACGGTGACGCCAAAGGGGTCTGAGACGGGTTACGCGGAGGACGAAAAGGCACTAGTCAACTATCTCAAGGAAGCGCTCAAGAAGCGCGGGGTGCTCCGTTTCCCCCGCGACTGGCACCTGCGGCAACTGGCAACGGCCAGGGTGATGCTGGCCGGCCGAAATGCTCCGAGCTTGGATGAGTGGCGTAAATGCATTGACTGGGCGTTTACGGAGCCGTACTGGAAAAACCGGATTGATCACTTGGCAAGAATCGAAGGACTGTGGCCGAGGTATGTTCTACAAGCCCGACCTGGCACGGGCGGCGATTCCAGGGACCGGAAGAAAGAACGGGAGATGATCAAGAAGCTGTATCTTAGTTGATTGGCGGGTGACACCGATGAGGAAAAGGCGGGTAACGGTTTTTCTCACCGGACACTTTGTGGAGCGCTACCAGGAGAGGATCGGGAATGCATCTCCCGCGGCGCAGCGGGCCTGGATCGCAAATACGATCCGAAAGCGAAGCCTGAAAAGGCTTGAGGACGGCAAGTACCACGTGAGGCTCCGGGGGAGCTCCCGGGCCGTGGTGCTGGCTCGGGAATACGACGGAATGTTTGTAGCGGTAACCGTCAGGTGATGCGAGGTGGCACAGGTGGATCAGACAAGTTTGATGCCCCAGATGTCTCCGGAAGAGCGACGGGTGGCCGAAATCATCGCCAAGTGCCGGGGCCGGGGCAAAGCTGTCCAGGCCCGGCACGTCGGTTACAAGGTTGGCCTCCCCGAGCGCAAAGTCCGGGAGATCATCAAAAAGCTGGTCGAGCAGCACCATTTGCCCATCGGCAGCACCAGTGCGGTAGACGGCGGGTACTACATGATCACAGAACTCAAGGAACTGCGCCAGGTGCGTGCCTCTCTAGTCCGCCGGGCGGTGTCGATCTTGGGGCGGGCCAAAGCGTATGACCGGGCCGGGTGGGTGGCGGAGATGGCCGGCCAGTTGGCGCTGAAGCTGGAAGCGGATCGGGAGCCTGAGCAAAGCTCGTTGTGGGAGGAGGTCAAAGCAGATGGGTGAACCGATCACGGCGGCGCAGCGCAAGAAGATCTTCGCGGTGACGCGGGAACTGGGAATTGACGACGATCTGCGGCGGGCTATCATCCAAAACGTGGCCGGCAAGGAGAGCATGTCAAAGCTCACAAAGGCGGAGGCGATCCGGGTGATTGATGAACTTGAGCGCCGGATCGGCCGCGCGCGATCCGGACGGGCCAGCAGGAAACAGATCTGGAAGATCAACGAACTGGCCCGGGCGCTGGGCTGGGCGGACAATCCCAGGCGGGTCCAAGGTTTTGTGAAGAAGTACGCTGGCGTGGACCGGCTGGAGTGGTTGACGACCGCCCAGGCATGGCGGGTAATCGAGGGACTTAAGAAGCTCTTGGAGCGCCAGGAGCAAGGCGCTGCCGAAGAAACCTAAAGGAGGAGCGTGAGGCGATGCGGGAGCTGCAGGAGCGGGATAACATCGAGATTGAGACGGAAGATCTGCCGGAGCCGTATCACCGGATGGCGGAGCTGATCGGGCTCGAAGCAACCCTTTTGCTGGCCCACGAGTTCGGCGGGCGGCAGCTTTACTTTCCGCAACCGGCACGCATAGTCCAAGAAGCCCGTGACCGGCGGATCAGGGCGGAGTTCAATGGATACAACATTGATGATTTGTCCCGTAAATTCGAGATGTCGGAACGCAGTATTCGAAGAGTTATTGAGAATTCGCCATTGTCAGTCAGCCTTAAAGGACTTTAGCTCGGACACGTTTCAGTAAAACGTGTCAACAAAACGTGTCAACAACTTGTGACCAATCCGCAAAATCAAAGGAATTATCGGTACAATTAACCAAAGTAAAGATGCAACAGAAAGCAACATTAGTCGAAGCCCTTAGCCAAAACGGGCTTTTGTGAGGAGCTTCGCCCCGGCCGACGGGTTGCCGCGCGCCGGGAAGGAAGGGCGGCGGAGCAGCATCCTGTGGCTGGTGGGGACCGGGATGCAAACCATCTAAACCATCTATCTATTCGGGAGGTAGCTCAATGGATCTCTCCTGGGTGGTGCAAACGGCCACACTGCTGGCGATTAGTACGATAGCCTATTTCTTGCGAGATCTGAAAAAGCGGATCGACGAGGAAATCAAGGAGAACAAGGAAGCAATCGCCCAGGTGAGCCGGGACTGCCAGGATGAGGCCCGGCGGCTGGAGAGGGGCCTGAATGAACTGAAGGCCGATCTGCCGTTTATTTACACCGCCAAGGACGACTTCATCCGCTTTGCCGGCATCCTGGAAAAGAAACTAGACAGGATTCAGTCGTGGATCGAAAGGAAGGGTGCGTAATGGAGAGCCCGGAGCGGACGATGGAAATAAGGAAAAACAAGGCAATCAGGGGATATATCCTGAGGAGCCTCTTGAAGTCGCAGAACTTAACGCTTTTTTGCCGCCAGATCGCCTCTTCCCTTTTCGGGGACGGCCTGATTGTCTCATACGATATCGGCAACTACATCAACTACTTGGAGCAAAAGGGCTATATCGAGTTCACGGATGACAAGATCAAGTCCTATAACGTGCTCAAGGATGACATTGCCGTGCGGTTGACGCCCACGGGGATCGACCTGCTGGAGGGTTCCCGGGAAGATCCCGGGGTTGACGTGTAATGGGCAAGGAGCGTGAACGCCACCGGATCAAGTCACGGGTGGACGAACTTCCGGAAGATGTCCGTGCGCGGCTGGATGAGATGCTGGCCAACGTGAACTATACCTACGAGCAGATCGCGGCCGAAATTACATCACGGGGGCATGGAGCCTTTCGGATATCAAAATCCAGCGTCGGACGGTATGCGCTGAACAAGAACGCGGCCGCCCGGCGGCTGAAGGAAGCGTATGAGAAGACCCGGCTCCTGGTCCAGACTGTTAAGGAGAACCAGAACATCGAGGCCTCGGACGCCGCAGAGACGATCTTGATCAATGCCCTGACCGAGCGATTGGCCACCGCCGAGGATGAGTGGGATCGAATGCCTCTGGACAAGGTGGGCCGGCTCCTGGTCTACCTGCAGAGGAGTATCGTCCACAAGGAGAAGTTCCGGGCGGAGCAGGGTCGGCTGATTAAACAAGCCGTCCAGGAGGTCAAGGATGAGCTGGCCAAGGAGCTGAAGCGCAACCCCGATCTGCATGAGAAGATCTGCTGCTTGTTGGATGACAAGATCGTCTCCCGCTTAGAGGACAAGGATGGTTGAGTGGTATGTACTGCATACCAAAACGGCGCAAGAGGCTGAGGTCAGCCGCCGCGTGCGGGACGCGGGGATTCACGCCCTGGTCCCCCGCCGACAGATGATGGAGCGGCGACGCGGCGTGACAAAAAAGGTGACCAGGTGTTTGTTTCCGGGCTATGTGTTCGTAAACACAGCATTGGAGCCGAATGACTACTACACACTCACTGGAATTGGCGGCGTAATCCGGATCTTGGGCGCCGGCAGACCGCAGCCGGTACGGCCGGCGGAGATGAACCGGGTACTTAGCCTGGTGCGGGACGATGAACTGATCGGTGTATCGACTGCCTTGCTTGAGCGGGATGGGGTCCGGATAGTGTCGGGACCGTTGCGGGGTTTAGAGGGGCAAATCGTTAAGTTGGATCGGCGCAAGGGCCGGGCGAAGGTCAATATCCCACTGTTTGGCGAGCCCAAGATCATTGAGTTGAGCGTAAACGTGTTGCAAAAGTCCGAGTAAGGACCGCGCCTGTTTCGGCGGTGCAGTTCGAGCCAGGATGTTAAAGGGACTGACTTTGGCCGCGATGAGGGCCAAATGGCGTAGCACGGCCAAAATCAGCCCCTTTTGTGTGGTAAGGTGTGAGCTTATGGGTGAGAGCCTGAAAAAAATAGAAGATCGCTTCAGCGCCCCCAGGCAGTTCAGTTTTAAGGACGGTCTGGCGGTCTCCTTTGTGCTGGTTTATCTGCCTATGATCATCGCCAGTTATTTTGGATACGGCGAAGAATGGGCGGTGGACCAACTGGGGCGGATGATCCAGATTATTCTGGGTGGCTACTTCGTGCATGAGGTGGCCCGGATGGGCACGGATGCGTATCAATCGAGGAGGGATTATCGTGCAGATCACAGAGACGGGCCTCCGGTTTAATGGCGCTCTGCCCCCGCGGGCAAGCACTCGGCGCATCGTGGTACACCACACCGCATCGGGGGACGTTTCAATTGAGACTGTTCACCAATGGCATAGAAGCCATCCCAATAATTGGGCCGGTGTGGGATACCACTATCTTTTGCGCCGGAACGGCGTTATCGAGCGGGGCCGGCCCGAGCATATGCAGGGAGCCCACGCGCCGGTTGCAAACGCTGACGGAATCGGTATCGCCCTGGCCGGTGATTTTACAAGTGCGCGACCGGCGCCGGAGCAGATGCAGTCGCTGGCTTGGCTCATCGGGGACATCCGGAGGCGATATGGCAACATCCCGGTGATCGGCCATAAAGATGTGGGTGCCACAGCCTGCCCAGGGACGATGTTCCCCTGGGCAGAGCTGGAAAAGTTGCTGGAGGCAGGCAGTGCCGGCGTCGGCGTCGGCGTCACGGTACTCTTTAATGGTCGGCGGACGAAGATCCCGGCGCAGATCGTGGACGGGCGGACCCAGATGCAACTGGATAGCCAGTGGGTGCAGCTGCGGAGCGTAATTGAGATGATTCCGCAGGCAACCATCGACTGGGACGCGACCACGCAGACGGTGGATGTAATTGTTCCCGCAAAGGGGGTGTAGGCCATGCAAAGACCCTTTTTTGACCGGCTGAAGTCCCGGAAGTTCCTTGTGGCCTTGGCGAACTTCGGATTTGTGGTGTTAAACGAAATCCTGGGAGCCCCGGTCGACCGGGAGGCGTACTTCGCCATCACCGGCGGGGTCATCGCCTTCATAGTCGGCGAGAGTTATGTGGACGGCAAGGCGGTAGGGAGATAAGGGGCGTGGCGGCATGAGCATCCTTGAGGGCTTGGTCCAAGGCCGCAGCGGCGACTCGAGCAGAAAACGCCGCGGGCAGCGGGACCTGGACTACTTCGGCAAAGCTTATTTCCCCCACTACTTCTCTCGCCCGTCGCCGGAATTTCACCGGGAGCTGGATCAGATCTGGCTCGAAGGCGTCATCGACACGGAAACGGGTACCCGGCGCGCCGTCGGCGCCCCGCGCGGGCACGCCAAGAGCACCACGCTCACGTTCAAAAATGCGTTGCACGCCATCCTCTATGGCTACAAGCACTATATCCTCATTATCTCGGACAGCAGCGAGCAGGCCGAGGGTTTTCTAACCAGCATCCGCGAGGAGATGGAAGAAAACGAGCTGATCATCCAGGACTTCGGGAAGCTGGAAGGCAAGGTCTGGAAGAACAGCGTCCTGTTGACCAGCACCGGCGTCAAGATCGAGGCCCTGGGCGCCGGCAAGAAGGTCCGCGGCCGGAAGCACAAGAACTGGCGGCCGGACTTGATCATCCTGGACGACATTGAAAACGACGAGAACGTCCGGACGCCGGAGCAGCGCAAGAAGCTGGAGAACTGGTTCTACAAGGCCGTGTCCAAAGCGGGCGACGACTACACGGACATCATCTACATCGGCACCCTCCTGCACTACGACAGCCTGCTGGCCAAAGTGCTCAAGAACCCGGCCTACCGGACCAAGAAATACCAGGCGGTACTGAGCTTCGCCAAGAACCAGGGGCTGTGGGATGAGTGGGATGAGATCTACACCGACCTGTCTGGCGAAGACCGCGAGGAGAATGCGCGACGGTTTTTTGAAGAGCATCGTGACGCCATGCTGGAGGGGGCCCGGGTTCTCTGGGAGGAGAAAAACAGTTATTACGACCTGATGGTGACCCGGGTTTCCGAGGGCGAGGCCAGCTTCAACTCGGAGCTGCAGAACGAGCCGATCAACCCCGAAGACTGCCTCTTTGACGATGGATGGTTTGACTACTTCAACCCCGTGGGGATGCAGTTCGGCAGAGGCTTTCTCTTTTTCGGTTTTGTGGACCCGTCTCTGGGCAAGAGCAAAAAATCGGACTTTTCCGCGGTCATTACCGTCGCCTTGGACACGCAGACTGGCTACATGTACGTCTTGGACGCCGATATTGAGCGGCGGCACCCGGACCGGATCATTGCCGACATCCTGGAGAAAGAACGCTGGCTGCGCAGGGATTACGGCCGGGGTTATGCTAAGTTCGGCTCCGAGTCGAACCAGTTTCAGTGGTTCTTGAAGGAAGAGCTGGCCAAGGCCAGCGCCCGTGAGAAGCTGTACCTGCCCATCGAAGAAGTCTATCAGTCAAAGGATAAGATCCTGCGCATCCAGACCCTGCAGCCGGATATCAAGAACAAGTACATCAAGTTCAACCCCAGGCACCGCCGGCTGCTGGAACAGCTCAAGTATTTCCCCATGGCCGATTACGACGACGGACCGGACGCCCTGGAGGGCTGCCGCACCCTGTGCAAGAACGCATCCACCCTGGATTCGGGGCTGATGGGGATCTTCCGCCGGGCCAGGATTTACGGGTAAAGTGGCGGTGATAATGTGCGCGGAAGCTGGATAAGACGGGTCAAACGGGCTATCGGCGAAATGAGCCGGCTGCGCG
This sequence comes from Bacillota bacterium, assembly GCA_040757205.1. Classification (NCBI taxonomy): domain Bacteria; kingdom Bacillati; phylum Bacillota; species Bacillota bacterium. The sequence goes on along the minus strand of JBFLXL010000003.1, from coordinate 43,579 downwards.
GGTACTCACCTTTCGGGGTGACCACCGGCGGCTATGCGGTCTACCAGCTGGACTCCAGCCGGGTGGACTACGAGCTGGCCCGGGAGCTTTACGAAAACAGCCGGGATGGGTACAAACTGGGGGCCGGGTTCGCGCGCGGCATCATCAACACGCCGGTGGCTTTCATGGGTGTGCCCCGCTTTCTTTCGGATGATGACGACGCCCAGGCGGTGCTGGATGGATTCTTCGGCGCCAACCGGTCCCGCGTGCAGCGGACACACCGCAACGCGCTGCGTGATGGAGACTGCTTTGTCTGGATCACGCGGGAAGAAACCGACAAGGAGCTCTACCCGGAGCTGAAGACCCGGTTGGTGTACCACATCATCCCGCCTGAGCAAGTGGACGAGATCAAACGTAACCCGGTCACCGGTGATGCATATGAGTATATACTGAAGTCCAAGCATACCTGGACGGACGAGCACGGCAGTAAGAGACAGGCGACCGTCACTCAGCGGATTACCCGTGATACCAGGACTATTGTGGTCGACGGCGACCAAGTCCCCGGAGTGCGACCGGGCACGGAAGAAAATATTTGGGGCTTCATTCCCATCGTCCATTTCCGGAACGAGGGCGACGAAACAGCGCTGTTCGGCCGTTCGGAGCTGGAGCCCGTCGAACCTTTCCTAAAGCTGTATCACGATCTGATGCTGCACGCCGCGCAAGGTTCCAAGATGCATTCCACTCCCCGGTTGAAGCTGAAGTTGAAAGACGTGGCCGCGTTTCTGCGCCACAATTTCAACATCACCGACCCGGCGGAGTTCGCAAAACGGGGCGGCAGCATCAATCTGCAGGGCCACGAACTGCTGGTCTTTTCGACCGAAGAGGATGCGGAATTCATTGAGGTAAAAAGCGCCACCGGGGATACCATCGCGCTGCTGAAGCTGGTTTTCTACTGCATCGTGGATACCAGCGAAACACCGGAATTCGTGTTTGGTGTGCATACTCCCAGCTCTATGTCATCGGTCAAAGAGCAAATGCCGGTCGTGGTGCGCAAGGTGGCCCGCAAGCGCGACCAGTTTGCGGACTCTTGGCAACTCGTGGGCCGGATCGTATTGGCGATGACGGCCAAGTCCGAGGGCAAAGCGTACTCAACCTATGCCACGGAACTGGACTGGGACGAAGTGGACCCGCGCGACGAAAAAGAGGTGGCCGAGATCCTGGAGAAGGTCGCCATCGCTCTGGACCGCGCTGTGCAGGGCGGGTTCCTCTCCGATGACGCGGCCGCCGAATTCCTCAGTCGGTACGTGGACACCATGCGCAGTTATGAGTCCGAAGCGGATGATGAACCGGGAGAAAGAGAACGGATCATCAGGAACCGAATCGAAAGAGCCCGGTTGGAGGACGCGGAAGGTCTACTGGATGAAAAAACGAAGATCGACAAGTTTGGCGGTAAGCAATGAGCCCGCGGGAGATCGACCAGATCGCGGCCGCCACCCGAAACGAGGAGTATAAGCGGCGTTTCCTGCAGGCCCGGCGGGAGTTTATCGAGCTGCGCCTGAAACAGGATCTGGAGATCAGACAGGTCTATGCGCGGTCCGCCGACCACATCGCCGCCGAGATACGGAAACTGGTCCTTAAAGCCCCTTCAAGCTACATCAGGAAACAACAGCTCGAAGAGCTGGAGAAGATGCTGCGGCTGGAGGCCGGCCAGCTGACGGACGATTTGGCTGCGGCGTTGCGCCGGCAGATCCACGGCGCGGTCGAAGCCGGGACGACCTACTCCAAAGGAGTGACGACCACCCTCTTCCAAGATGCGGGCAGCACCCTGGTGACCGCATCCGGCATTAACAGCATGTTCGCCCGGGTCAACGCCCGGGCGGTGGAAGCCGCGTGGCAGCGGACCCACAAGGGGCTAAAGGTGTCGGACCGGATCTGGCGCACCGGGGAGAACTACGGTAAGCAACTGACCAGGCTCGTGCAGGAATCGGCGGCCGCTGGCCAGGACGCGGTGAAGACCGCCCGGATGTTGGAACGATACGTAAAGCAGGGCACTGGGACGCTCCTGCGGGACTACCCCGAGGCGTGGGAGCGCCTCAAGGGGCGCGTGCCGAAGGACATCAGCTACGAGGCGCTGCGCCTGGCGCGCACCGAGGCCACGGCCGCCTTCGGCCAGGCCAGTATCAACAGTGCGCGGCTCACTCCCTCCTACGTCGGGATCAAGTATTGTCTTTCGGCACAGCATCGGATCTACGACATCTGTGACGTACTGGCGACCGCCGACGAGGACGGTCTGGGGCCGGGAGTGTACGCCGCGGGTAACGAGCCGGTCTATCCTGCGCATCCGAACACACTGAGCTTTCTGGTACCGGTACACACCCAGCCGGAGGAAATGGCCGATAAGATCAAGGAATGGACACAGGACCCGGCTGCCCAGCCCGACCTGGAAAATTGGTACAATAATGTCTACAAAGGGTTTAGCGCCGGGCCGCCAGGTGGTATAATCAGAGAAAAGGCATGGGCCGAAAAGCCGCTGCCGGGGCTGGAACGGGCCTATATTGCCCCGCCGAAGCTGTTGAAGTATTCCCTGGACAAGGAGCACCCCAGGGGGAAGAACAAGGCGATAGTTTTCGAGAGAGTCCTTGGATATGACCCGAGCACCGCCGGGCGCCTGGAGAGAGATATCTTGGATAACCTGCCCTATTACAATGCGGTCGATAAGGGCCGTGATCAATATGGGCACAGGTATCAAGTGATCATGGCACTGACGGGGCCGAACGGCAACACGGCAGATGTGGTGACGGCGTGGCGCATCAAGACGGGCAAGGACTTCCCCGAGCTGGTGACTACTCTGGTTGCCAAGAAGAAGAAGGTGAAGAAATGAAGTTCGAGGAACTTGATGTGGTACGATTGACCAGGGATTTTCCGGAGCACGGACTGAAAAACGGTGACACCGGAACGGTGGTAATGGCGTTTCGGCATCCGGATGAAGCCTACACAGTGGAATTCGGCGACGAGGGAGAAACCCCGGCCCTGGAGGAGTTCGGCCCCGACGATTTGGAACTGGTTCACAGCATAGGCTCCGTCGGCAAGCCATAAAGCACCCATGATTTGGCAGCAGGGCCTATACGGCCCTGCAAGCCTCGTAGCCGGGCACACCCCTACCCACCCACGTACCCAAATCTAGTAACGCAAAATAACGCCCATGTAACGCGGTATTAACGCTATGTTAACGCCGGGGGTTAACCCCGTTAACGCCTGCGGTGTTCAGTATGCCCCGAAAGGAGGTGTGATTTGTTGCATGTGGGAGAAATGACATGGCTGCCGGCAGCCGTCTCCGGGGAGATGCGGCCCGATGATGTGCCGGCGGCGCCGGGCGTGGATCTGTCGGCGCTTAAAGCCGGCGACCAGGACCCCCTGGAGGTCGTGGTCGAGATTGCCCCGGGCAAGAGTAAGCGAGGTTGGAACTACAAGATGCCGGCGCTGGAAGCCATCGTCCGGCGTGTCCAAGAGCAAACGCTGAACGGGTTCTTGGGGCACCAGAAGGCCGACGATGTGCCCACCCAGTTCCCGGCGGTTGTAACCCATTGGGTCGGAGCCAAGATGCAGAACGGCAAAGCGTATTTTCGGGGCGTGGTTGACCAGGCGGCGGTGGATCTCAAACGCTGGATACGCACCGGACGGGTTAAGCAGGTGTCCATCTTCGGCTATCCCAAGCTGCGGACGGCGGGCGGAGAGACCGAGGTTATTGACTATGAGGCGCTTTCAATTGACTGGACGCCTCTGGACCGGGCGGGGATGCAAACCAGAATAGTGGCCACTGGTGAGATTGAAGGAGGCAAAGCGATGGGTTGGAAAGAGTTGGTGCAGCAACTGAAGGGCTTGCTGCAGAGCGGTGATGTGACCCTGGCCCAGGTGGCCGGGGAGATGGGCTGGACGCCGGAGCAGGTGGCCGGGGCGATTGACGGCAAGTGGGTGGAGCGCAAGGCCGGCGCGGAGAAAGCAGCGCTGCAGGCCGTGGCCGAAGCCCTGGGCGTGACCGGCGAAATGGACATCGTACAGGCGGCCAGGGATGCCAAGGCGGCTATGGACAAAGACCGCGAGCGTAGCCAGCAGGCCCTGGTCGACGGCGTGCTCAAAGAAAAAGTCGCCGGCGAGATGGCTCAGGCGTTGATTCGGAAGATGTTGCAGCCGGCGGGCAAGACCAAGGAGCAGATCGTCGGCGAGATCGACGCACTGCTGGCCGAAGCGTCGGTAAAGGAGGCCCTGAGTCGGCTGCACACTGACACGCCGGCAATGGTCGCCGGCGCCGTGCGCGCCGTCGGCGACAAAGGCGGTCCCGCCAACGTGCGCGTAAAGCGGACCGCCATTTAACGAAAGGACGTGAATGCAGATGTACCAGGGTCAACCGGTACCGACCACAGTGCACCAGAGCACCGACCCCAAGGTATCGAACGGCAGAGCGGTGCAAGTGACCGTGCCGCAAAACACCACTATTTCTGCGGGTAAGTTCTACCTGATCGGCGGGTTTTTGGGCGCGGCCATGCGGAGCGTTACCACCGGCGCGGGAGAAACGGCCGAGCTGGTGCTGAACATCGAACAGGCGGAGTACGAGACGGACCAGATCCTGACCACCGATGCCATGGCGGGCGGCGCGGACATCTACTGGGACGCCGCCAACAACCGCTTTACCCAGGCGGCGCCCGGCAATCGTTACGCGGGCCGGGTGACGTTGGCCAAAGACGCCAACAATGTAATCCGGTTCAAGCTTGCGGATCAGCCCGGTGCGCTCCGGCAGGCTGCGGCGCAGGCCAACAGCACGGCGGGGGATGTGGCGGCCATTGTTGGTGATTTCAATGCGCTGCTGGCCAAGCTCCGGACAGCCGGCATCATTGCATCGTAAGGAGGCTGAGTAGTCGATGGTTCAAGTAATCAGTATCGAGACACTGCGTGAAAAACGCAGGGCGGGCACCATCGAGGTGCCGGTGTCCTTCCTTGTGGACGGCAAGGAATACCAGGTCACCAAACGCATCGTCAACGGCGAGATGGAGACATTGCAGCTGACAAAGCCGATTGGCGAGTTGTTGACCCTGGGCTCCATTGAGAGCATCAAGGATCTGGTGGGCAAAGCCGTGCTGGATGTGGAGCTGGGACGCGAAAAGGTGCCGGTCCTATATCGCCCGATCTACGACATAATCGAGGACAAGAACCTTCCGCCCGTCGTGGACGCCAAGTGGGCGCTCGGCGGGGCGTGTGTCTTCACCGAACACATGGAGGGCGAAGAAGTCAAATTCGGCAAGCTGTACGCCGAAGAAGGGCCGTCCGCCAGGATTCTGCCTTACTCCGCCGGCTTCGAGTACACGAAGTTCATGAAGGACTTCAATCAGTCATTCTCGGTCGAGATGCTCAATAAAGCGATCGGTGAGGCATACAACGCGCTGGTGAACCACATCCACCTCTACCCCATCTTCGCCTTCACCTATCCCGCCGCGAACAAGACGGCCTACGCCGGCGCGGCCGAAGATCCTGCCTGGGTCGGCGTTTGGAAGACCATCCAGGCGGCGAAGAAAGATGCGGCCAAGAAGAAGCGCAAGGGCACGGTGCTCCTGGCCAACTCGGCCAACGAGGCCGACATCCAGATGGCCCTGGAGGGCGGACACCAGATCGCGGGCACGAAGTATCCGGGCATCAGCGGCATCAGCGCCGTGGTCTACTACGACGGCTGGGAAGTAACCGTCGGCAAAAAGACGCACAACTATCCGGGGGTGCCGGAAAACAAGGCGTATCTGGTCAGGCCCGAGAGAGGCTTCAAGGCGTTGCTCAAGCAGGATCTCCGGCTTGAGGCCGCCCGGGGCGACTTGGCCCGGTTGGTGGAAGCCCAGATCGTGGGCTACGCCTATCGGGGAGTGTTTGCCGCGGTCGGCGAAAACGTGCAGGAACTGTCCCTGCAGTAACCATTTTTCTCACAACGCATAGGGGGTGGGGTCTTCCTCCCACTCCCTCCTCTCCCCCGGTGCCGGAAAGGGGACGGTCGCAACTACCCTCTCCAAGCGTCGCGCGCCAGCGCTGCCATGGGACCGGCGCCGGGGAAGGGGCCTGATGAGGGGGCTGATATAGATGGACGTAATTCCGCTACGGAAGCTGATCAACGAGGCCATCCCGCCCGGCGGTACCGAGGCGGACACCCACTTCACCGACGCCGAACTGGAGTCCTTGCTGGATGACAAGCAGGACCTCTACCTGGCGGCGTCGCTGGCCTGGACCATCAAGGCCGGCCTCTACCAGGGGCAGATCGAGAGCTACAAGGTCGGCAACGAGTCTTACGACGTGACCAAGCTTAAAGATCAGGTCGATCACGCCCTGAAAATGTCGGACACCTACGCCGCAATGGCCCGGACGGCGGCCGCGCCGGGCGCGGCGATCATCCGGGTGCGCCCGCCGGAGGTGCTGCGATGAATCCGGTAGCGGCTCGGAAGAAGCACATCAGGTGGTCCATCGCGCAAAACCCGACTGTGATCGTCATAAAACGGACCGAAAAGGTCCGGTCCGGCGGCGGGTTCGTGGAGTGGGTCTCCACTATCGGCCCACTGACGGTGCGCGTGTTCATGCAGGGCAGTCCTGCCGGCGGGCAAGATGTCTCCAGCGTGGCCGGAAAGAAAGAAACGGATACGGTTTACGGCCTATTAGTGGACCACACGGCCGATCTCAAGGCTGGCCCCAACGTCACGGACAAATTCGAGGCCCCGGGGCTAGGCACGTTCCTCGTCCGGGCCGTCTACCCGCAGGTCGTGGACGGCGTTGTGGTCGGCTACCAGGCCGACCTGGAAAGGGTGAGTTGATGAAGATTCCGGAGACCCTCAAGGTGGGGCCGTTCCCCTACCGGGTAGAGCGTCCGGCTCTTGTTAACAATGGAGGTCTTCTTCCACGAAATGGTCCACGTGGCGGACGTTTTCATGGGTGTCGGTCTCAACGAAGAGCAAGTTGAACGGCTGTCAGTCGGGCTCTACATGGTCCTCAAGGAGAACAATCTGCTGCGGGACGGGTGATGCCGATGGTCTTCGGAGACGGAGCGCTGAAGCACATTGAGCGGCAGAAAGCGGCCACGGTGATGCTGATGCAAACCTGGGCTGGTGCGATGGAGTCCCACGCCAAGCAACGCGCCAAATGGCGGGACCGTACCGGTCACGCCCGGCAGGCTCTGCACGCCGGTGTTGAGCAGCCGGACGACAACAAAGTCGTCCTCTCCCTTGGCCACGGCGTAGAGTACGGTATCTGGTTGGAAATCGCTCACGGCGGCAAGAACGCGATTATTCTACCCACGCTGGACGTCCACCTGGTCGCGGTTAAAAAAACGCTCAATGATCTATGGAGTTAACTGTACCGGGAGGGGTCGGCCTTGAGGAATGCGCTGCGCGAAAAGCTGATCAGCGAAATTCCGGCCCTGGGCGGTCGGGCGCTTGAACCCCACGCCGCCGACAAGGATACTGAAAAGCCGTATCTGGTGATCCGCCAGGGCGTGGACGCCGAGGAGTCGGCCTGGGCCGGCTGGCGCCGGGTGTTTGAGATATACCCCTATGTTTTGCGGACCAGCTTTACGGATCTGGATGTCCTGGTCAATTCCGTAGTGGCGGCACTGGACAAGCAGCTCATCGGCGACCCGGAAACCGAAGAGGTCTTTACGTGCAACTACTTGGGCCCCACGTCCCCCGACTTCGTCGACGACGATTGGGACGCGCTGACCAGGCCCCTCCGCTTCGCGGCCATGGCCCTGCAGCCCGTGGATGTGCCGGAGACTGTGCAGGATGATCCCTGGCTGCAGGCGCTGGCTCGGTGGATCCAAGGCTTTATGCCGGGATGGAATGTCTACCTGAACGGTTGGCCCCTGGGTTACGTCAGACCAGCGGTGCTAATCCGGGTGACGGATATCCAGGCCACCGATAAAAGCCGCGCCGCCTACGAGCTGCGGAAGCACGTGGCCATCCATTTGGTGGGTCTCACGCCGAACGGTCAACTGCAGGCGGTGTTGCGGATCAGTCAGGATTTAACGGGGGCGGTCAAGATACCGATTGACGCCGAGGCCAAGGACTATATGACGGCAGTGACGCCCAGGGCGGATCTGCAGGCCGATGCCTTCCGCAAAGGCCAGGTGTCTTTGGTGCTGACGAAGATGGTCGCCAGGCCGCAGCCGGAAGTGAGCCTGATCCAGAAGGTTGCCGGCACCGGAGAAATCAAGTAAGACAAAGACAGGGGGGAAGCAAGTTGACTGAAGGGGCAACCAACGGCGAAGCCAAAACCAAGCCTGCGAAGTATCCCCGGGGAGAATTCATCAAAAACGCACAGGGACTTTTCGGGGTAAAACCGGAAGTGGTCGTTGGAGCGCTGCACGGCGATCCGGCCCCGGAGCTGACGAAGGCTGAGGTGCAAAAAGCGGTTAACCGCTTCTTGAGAAGGAGGGCGAAATAATGGCGAGCGGTATTTGGGACCCTGCGGGCAAGCCGATTAGGCCGGGCTTTTACATGCGGTTCATCGCGGCCGCCCTGGCGGCGATCCAGCCGGGCGCCCGGGGGATCGTGGCCATTCCGGTGAAAGCCAACTGGGGACCTGTGAAGCAAGTGGTGGAGATCACCAGCGAAAAGGGCCTGGTGGACATTCTCGGCACCGACACCGGGGGCGGCTTCACGGCCTACACATGCGTCCGCATGTGCCTCCTGGGACGGCCGAAAACGATCCTGGCCTACCGGCTGGCGGACGGCAGCGAAGCGAAAGCCGGCATAACCCTGAAAGACTCGGCGGCACTGGACGTACTGAGGCTCACCACTAAGTACGAGACCACGCGGGACTTTAAGGTTGCGGTACAGGACAACATCCAGGACGAGACCAAACAGGACATCGTCCTCTACGAAGGTGCCAGGCGTCTTCACACCTACACGTTCGCCAAAGGCGCCGCCGTGGACAACGCGGTGGCGGCTGTCAGCGACGGCGCGAATAACGTCTGGCTGGAAGCGCAGAAACTGGCGGCCGGCAGCGGCACAATCGCCAACGTGGCCACTCAGCCCCTCACCGGTGGCAACGCCGGCGTGGCGAACGTGATAACGGCGGATTACCTTGGTGCGATGGACGCCTTCGAGGCCAGACAGTTCCAGGGGTTCGCGTTGGACGGCGCTGCGGACGCAAGCCTGCAGGCGTCCGTGCGGGCGTGGGTCGAACGGCTGCGCGACGAGGGCAAGAAGGTTATTGCCTACCTGGGCGGCAGCGCGGTCGACGACCAGACGCCGGCGACCGCGAATGCCCGGTCCACCGGCTTCAATCACGAGGGTGTGGTTAACGTTGGTACCAGTGTGGAGCTGGCTGGCACGTGGTGGCCGAGCGCAGTAGCAGCTTGTTACGTGGCGGGCCGGGGTACCGGTCAGCGGTTGGCCGAAAGTCTCACCTACGCGGCCACACCTTTTACTGATGTCGCCCCCCGGCTCACGCACAACCAGGTCGTCCGGGCACTGCAATCCGGAACCCTGGTGTTTGTGCACGACGGCGAGAAAGTGATCATCGAACAGGGTATCAACACCCTCACATCCCTCCGGGAGGGCCAGGGCCGCGCCTGGCGGAAAGTCAAGCCCATCCGGATCATGGACGCCATCGACATGGACACTGCCCAGGCGGCTCACGACGCCTACATCGGCAAGGTACTCAACAACGAGGACGGCCAGGCGGCGGTGCTGAGCGCGATCAAAAATTACTTCGAAACCCTCTCCCCTGCCCTGCTGGCGCCGGACTTCGTGGTCGAGACCGACCGCGATCTGCAGGCGAACGCCGAGTCGGACGAATTCTACTGGCGCTACGAGGCCACGATCATCGACTCCATGGAGAAGATCTACGGCACGGGCTACATCAAGTAGCTGACGCCACCGGCACTGGCACCGCCAGGACAGCTGACCGAGGACCGCCCGGGGCGCCGGGCCCGGGCCGGTCCACAAACTGAAGGAGGTGCGGCCTTAGATGCTTGAGGCTGAAAGGGCGATCCAGGGTCATTATGGGAAACTGTTCAAGGACGGCAGGTGGCTGACCAATGTCAACCATCTAGAAGCTAAAGCGGCAATGGAAAAGACTGAACTCAAGCTGCCCGGCAGTGCCTGGGTGCGGCACAAGAAAGGCATCTTGAAGGGCACCGGCACGATGAGTGGTTTTAAGGTGACGTCCGAGATGATCGCGCACGGCTTTGGACGCTTTGAAATCATCTCGAAGCTGGAAGATCCGGAAGCATTCGGGCACGAACGAATTAGACTGAAGAACTGCATGGCCGACGAGATCGTCCTGGCCAACTGGACCGCCGGCGAGGTGGTTGAAGAATCTACGCCCTTCACGTTCGAGGGCTATGAACTCTTGGACCCGATTGAGGCGCCGTAGAAAGGGGTTGTGATGTATGCGGTTGGAAGACATGACGCAGGAAGAAATCATTAAGAAGTTGCTGGGCGCGGCCGATGCCGTTCCGGAGCGCACGGTGCTGTTGAAACGGCTGGGCATTCCGGTTAAGATCAGGGCGCTCTCCGACAAGCAAGTCGACCGCATTCAGGAGCAGTGCACCGTCATCAGGCGGAAGCGCGGAGAGGAAATAAGGCGCATCAACGACGAGGAATTCAACGCGGCCGTCATCGTCGCGGCCACCGTGGCACCCAACTGGGCCGACCCACAGCTCCTCGATAAATTCAAGGCGTCCAGCGCCGAGGAGGCCGTCAAGCGCATCCTCTTGGCGGGCGAGGTCCGCCAGCTGGTGGACGCCATCCTGGATCTCAGCGGCTACTACACCGACCTCGACGACGTAAAAAACTGATCGGCCAGGGCGGGCTGGTTACGCTGCTATACCATATCTGGCAGCGGCACCATATGCGCCCTGGCGAGTTTTATAACCTGCCGCGCGGAGAACGGTTGCTGATCACGGCCTTCGCTTTGCGTGAACTGGAAGACGAGAAAAAGGCCAGCCGGGCCCGGCGCAAGGGGTGAACAGAATGGCCAATGAATTCTACCGGGCGGCCATCGTCATTGATGTAACCGGCGAAGACAACGCCAGACACAGCCTGGACCGTGTCAAGAGGTTCATCCAGGACACCGAGCGCCGGGGCAAAGTCCTCGACAGAATGAAGATGAGCCCCACGGTCAGCCTGGTCGACAGGGTGTCCAGTCCGCTGAAGAAAATCGAAACCAGCCTGAAGCGCGTCAGCGCGGCGGCGGCGGGCGCGAGGGAGCGCATTTCCGGCATTGCCACCAGCGTGCCGGGCATGCTCGGGCTGGGTGCCGTCACCGCGGGGCCGGGCGTGATCATAGGCAGAATGATCAGTACCGCGGCCGGCTTCGAGCAGGCAATGGCAAATGTTGCCTCCGTGGCCGGTGCCGGCCGGGATGAAATGATCCGTTTGACCAATGCCGCCCTCGACATGGGCCGGACCACGCAGTTCAAGGCGTCCGAGGCGGCCGATGCGCTGTACTACCTGGCGTCGGCCGGTTTCACAGTCGATCAGCAGATTGGTGCCCTGAGCGGGACCCTCAGCCTCGCGGCGGCCACCCAGGCGGACCTGGCGTTTACCGCAGAGACGGTCGCAGCAACCCTGTCCGGCTTCGGTTTGCAGGCCGAGGATGCCAATCGCGTGGCGAACGTGTTCGCGGCAACGATCAGCCGGAGCCAGGCCACCATCTCCAAGTTGTCAGACTCGATGAGGTATGTAGGCCCCATCGCCGGCAGTTTCGGGATGACCATTGAAAGCACTGCGGCGGCGCTTGGCATCCTATACAACGCCGGCTTACGAGGGGAGCAGGCGGGCACGACGCTGAGGGGCGCTCTGGTCTCTCTGGCGAATCCTGCGGGGCAGACCAGGGATGCTCTTAAGCGGTTGGGGCTTAGCGCCCACCAAGTGAACCCGGCGCTGCACAGCATTGCCGACATAGTTGAAACCCTTGAGAAACGCGGGGTAGACACGGCAACGGCCATGCAGCTCTTCGGCCAAGAAGCGGGCTCGGGCATGACAGCCATGATCAAGCAGGGTTCCGCTGCCTTGCGCAAGATGGAAAAAGACATCACCAACACCAACAAGGCGGCCGAAATGTCCGAAATGCAAATGGACACTTTGTCCGGGTCGGTGAAGTATCTGCAATCGGCATGGGAGGCGGTCTCGATAAGCCTGGGGCTCAGGTCGATACCGGGCCTGAAACGCCTCTCCGAGTACGTCAAGAGGGTTATCGATGATTCCGACGGGCTCGCGGCCGCCGTGGGTGAGCGGCTCAACCGGGTGTTCAACCGGTTCGCCGATATCCTTGAAAGTCCGGAGTTTCAACGGGCCAACTGGGGCGGGAAGATAGGCATCGTGCTCAATGAGATGGTCAATGCCGGCAACGAATGGCTTACCGGCGAAGGCGGACAAAAGGTGATCCAACTCGGCGCAGACATAGGGACCGCTCTGGGCAAGGGGGTTGTCAGTGCTTTTACCACCGCCCTAGCCGAACATCCGGTGCTGCGCACCCTTATTATGGGCGCTGTCGGACGCAAGTACGCGGGCACCCCGGGTCTCCTCGCCGGCGCCGGGGCGGCGCTTATCCTGGAACCTTCCCGCCAGGCGCATTACTACCATAAGCGGAAAGAGGCCGAGCGGAAGGCATGGATGTACGAAGAACATGAGGCGCGGGAGCTCATGCGCCAGTCTAGTCCAGACGAACCGCTGGTCAGAGGTGGCACTATCGGACCAGCCAAACATGCGCTCGGCGGCATTTTTGCGCAGCCGCACCTGGGTCTGGTGGCCGAGGCTGGTCCTGAAGCAATCATCCCTCTGTCGGAACGCTTCCGGGGCCGGGCGCTGGGGTTGTGGGCAGATGCCGGTGCGCGGCTGGGCGCGCCGCTTGCGGCGGCCGGTGCCGGTGGCGGCACAGTTATCAACGTCTATCTCGATGGCGCCGTGCAGCAGAGCATTGAGGTCAAGAACGCCGGTGACGTGGCCGAAGTTGCCGAAGGCGTTGCGGCGGTAATCGCCACGAAAGTACGTGATGTACTCCAAAATTTGGCTGACTAAACAAGGATTCTCACACCTAGTGGCGTAAAATGTGGGTGGAGGTGTAAGACAATGCGCAAAAGGGCTTTGATCGTATTGGCGGTGGCCCTGGTGTTCATTCTGGTTACCGGCTGTTCCTCAAACGGCAACCCTTCCCCGGTGGCAATGCCGGAGCCAGGGATGACTGTGCAGGTCGTCCCAGTAGGGCTGGATGGCGAACTAAAGGAAACGCAGCTGAAGGAGCTGGAGCAGGCACTGCAAAAGCGTGCCGGGCGCCACGGGTTTCCCGCACCCACGGTGGAACAGTATGACGATAAGCTGGTCGTTTGGTTGCCGGACGTCGATGAGATCTGGACCGCAAAGCTCCTGCTGGAACGGGGCCTCGTGGAGTTCAGGACCGAGGACGGCAAGACGGTAATCAGCAATACGCACATTAAGCAGGTAGAAGTCGTTAGAAACCCGGCCAGCGGCCACATGGAAGTTGGAATCAGTTTAACCAAAGAGGGCACCCGGTTGTTTGCGGAGGCTACCGAGGCCAACATTGGAAGGACTATTGCTATTTGCGTGGACGGGCTTTTGCTGCAGAACCCTGTCGTGAAACAACCAATTACGGACGGCAAACTCGTAATAACGGGCTACGAGAACCTGGATGACGCGCGCAGGGTGGCCACCCTTATCAGTTGGGATGCGCTACCGTTTGCGGTGCAAATCCTGCAGATCGTTGACGAGAAAGGGCAACTGGTGTTTGAAGGGTGAGGCTGATGGATCTATACCTGATCAACCCCAAAGAAGACACCGCCTTTCGGTTTCCGGTGAATCCCGAGGAGATCTCGGTAGCGACCGAGACATTGAAAGAGACAATAGAAATAACAAACATAGGCGAGGTGGACTTTCCTTGGGGCGACAAGAGAGCCGAAATCCGGTTCTCTTGCTTTTTGCCTTATGAGTATGACGTATACTGCCAGTATCCGTCCATCCCTGATCCGGTCGCGGCCGCCAAGCAGCTGGAGGCTTGGCGCAAGGCGAAGCAGCCCTTACGGTTCATTGTAACCGACAGTCCGATCAACGGCCTGGTCTATATCGTATCGTTCAATACCCAAATCATTGGCGGCGCCCCGGGTGATATCTATTTTGACATCGTTCTCCGGACATGGCAGGAAACCAAGGTGCGGACCGCCGCCGAGATCGGCTTCGGCCTGGGCGCGGGAGTAAGCACAGTTGCCGCCCGCCCGGACACAAAACCGGTACCCGGCACCTACACGGTCAAGGCCGGAGACAGCCTTTGGAAGATCGCTAAGATGCAGCTTGGTGACGGCGCCAAATGGAAACAGATCTATGAGGCCAACCGCGAAGTCATCGGCCCCGACCCCAACCTGATCAAGCCCGGCCAGCAGTTGGTGATGCCCTGATGAGCGCATCCGCAGGAAACCTGCAATACAACCTGGTCCTGCAGGACAAATGGCACCTTGGCGATCTGCTGGGCCTGGCCCCGGTCATCGAGGAAAGCCTTGACGAGATCGCGGTCCGCGTGACGGTTGACGTCAGCGTTGTAAAGGGCTTCCCCCCCATCGGTCCGGGCCTGGCCATAAGACTCTCCGGTGAGCCCTTTGGCGGCGGCCCGATGCACGTCTTTGTGGACGGCGTGATTTGGCGCGTCAGCTCTCGTACCAAGGGAGTCAAACAGCTTACCCTGACCATCTACGACCGGGCCATCTATCTCAAGAGCGAAGAGGAATACCTCTTCCCCGCCGGGCTGACGGCTACGGCGCGGATGCGCAAGATCGTCCAGGACTGGAATGTCCCTCTCGGGACAGTGGCCGACACCGGTGTGCCCCTGGCCAAGGGGGTGTTCCGGAGTAACGCATTGTATCAAATCATCGACAGCTCACTGGCCGAGACCATCAAAAAGGGCGGCAAGCCCTACCGTCCCCGGATGGTGGGGAAACAGCTGAACCTGGTCGAGGTCGGCCGGAATCAACCCGTGTGGGTGCTGGAGCCGGCGGTGAATATCGAAGAACTGGGCCAGGAGCGATCACTCGAAAACACCGTCACTCAGGTTAAGGTCCTTGGCCAGACCGAAGGTGAGGCCCGCTCGCCGGTACTGGCCCTTGAGAAAAAAGACACCGACAAATACGGCACCATCCAAAGATTGATTCACGACCCCGAGATCACGACCGCCGGCCAGGCCAAGACGGCCGCACTGCAGGAGCTGTGGGGTATCGACGAGGTTTTCCCGATTGCAGGCATCGACATCAACACCATCCGGGCCGGTGACGCCGTCCGGCTGTACAGCCCGGGCGGAGTGAATACGGATTACATAGTATGGGCCGTGCGGCACGAGCTGGGCAGCCCGGGCCGGATGCGTGTGGAGCTGGCTCCCTTGGCCCTGGTGCGGCGGAGGCTGATGCGGTAATGGAGAATCCATTCAAAGAGATCGCGGGGATAATCCAGGGCCAGGCGGCTGGCCAGGCGGCCGCCGCCCTCCAGGGCGTCCCCCTGGAACTCGGCACAATCAGGGCTTCGGGCCTCAAGCTGGACAGCTTTAAGCACGAGATCAAGGACTACCTGGTGGCCGACTGGACGGTGACCCTGCACCTGCCGGCGCATGCGAAAATCGGCACCATGACCAGCCCGGTGGACGAAAACGGCAATCCGGAGCCCGGGACCTCGACCAGCGAACTCACAAGGTTTGACTTTGCAGAGATCGAGATCCCGGGTGTGCGCGTTGATTTCCGGGCCGGGCTCAAACCCGGCGACCGGGTGCTGGTCGCCCCAATCCACGGCGGCCAGGACTATGTAGTGATCGCCAAGGTGGTGAGCTGACATGGGCCTTTTCCCCACAGCGGAGCCGACATACGAACCGGAACCGGCGGCTGGCGCCCGGCCGCGGACCCCCTTCCCCCGCTCCTGGCGCTTCGATTTCGACGCCGGCGACTTCATGCTGACCCCAACGGGCACCGTGGCGCTGGCGGATGAACTGCATGCGTACCTGGAATGGTGCAACAAAGCGTTACTGACGCCCCGGCACCGTCACCTCATTTACGGCCGCAACTACGGCCAGGAATTCGAGGACCTTATCCGCCGAAACCTCACCCGGGCTGGGAATGAAAGCGAAATCAAGCGAATGGTCACCGAGGCCCTGAAGGTCAACCCGCGCACGGCCTCAGTGGAGAATTTCCGGTTCGCTTGGGACGGTGACGCGGTGTACTTCACCTTCGACGTGACCACCGCGCGCGGTGAGACCATAACTCTGGGATCAAGGGCGGTGACGGGATGACGACCATGCCGGACTTTTTGGATGAAGAAACTGAAAGCGCGATCCTGCAGCGGATGCTGGCCCGAATTCCGGACGATATTGATAAGTCCGAGGGGTCTTACATCTGGGATGCCCTGGCGCCCGTGGCGTCCGAGATCGCTCAGATGAAAGTTGATATGGGCACCTATCTGAAACGGGGGTTTGCTGCAACCACATTCGGTCCGTACCTGGTGCTGCGAGCCCAGGAGGTCGGCTTATCCCCCCGTCCCGCGGTCAAGGCTTCTGGCCAAGTTGCGTTTACCGGTACTCCGGGAGCCATCATCCAGGCCGGGACGCTGCTATCAACCACTGCGGATGAGATCTTGTCGGTACCCGCTGTGGAGTTTGTCACCACGCAAGATGCGGAGATACCCTCCGGCGGCACCATTACTGTGAATATCGCAGCCCGTGAAGCCGGTGCCGGCGGTAACGTAGCGGCCGGCAAAATCAACCTATTGGTAGTACCTGTGAGCGGTGTGACTACGGTGACCAACGCAGCCCCTACCAGCGGCGGGGTTAACGCTGAGAGCGATTCCTCACTGTTAGACAGATACCTTGTCCGACGGCGGAAGCCAGGAGCATCGGGCAATAAGGTCGATTACAAGCAGTGGGCCCTGGAAGTACCCGGTGTGGGTGGGGTTCAGGTGGTGCCCCTGTGGGCCGGCAACGGCACTGTGAAAGTAGTCCTTCTGGACACCGACAAACTGCCGGCCACCCAGGCCCTGGTCGACGCGGTCCAGGCGTACATAGACCCCGCCCCGGCCCTTGGCGAAGGCAAGGCGCCGATTGGAGCCACGGTCACGGTGTCGGCCGCGGAGAGCGTCAGCATCGCCGTGACGGCTATGGTAATTCACGACGGCACACGGAGCCTGGCCGGCATCCGGGCCGATTACGAATGGGCCCTGGCATCCCACTTCAAGGAAATCGCTTTTCGTGAAAACGAAGATCGAATACGCTACGGCAAAATGGGCAGTTTACTGCTTAACGTCGCGGGCGTGCTGGATTATTCAGATCTGTTGCTTAACGGTGGCACCGCGAACGTAGCGATTGCCGCCGGTGAGGTAGCCGTCCTGGGGACGGTGATGCTCAATGAGTAGTGACATGCTCACCTCTGAGCGCGGGAAGGAGATGCTCTCGCATTGCCCGCGCTACTACCAGGCGTCGCGGGTTTTCAAGTTCAACCTGCAGGCGTCCGGGGTAGAGCTGGACAGCCTCAAGCACGGTGTCGAGGAGATCCTGGATCAATTCTTCGTCAACACGGCCACCTGGGGCCTCGACCTTTGGGAGCAAGAGCTGGGCCTCAGCTCTTTTGTTGGCAAGCCGCTAAACCAACGCCGAAGTACAGTTTTGAGCAGGCTGGGCCAACCGAACATGGCAACAGTTAACTTCATAAAGAGGACCGCTGAAATCTTCGGCGGCACGGTCGAGGTCGTACAGACACCGGCCGCGTACAGCTTCACGGTTAAGTTTGTGCAGTTATTAAATGCATCACTTAACCTAGCGGATGTACGAGTTGTGCTTGAGGAGATTAAGCCCGCGCACATCGGTCTTGATATGATTGTTGTTGAGATCGGCGCAAGCGAGCTGACGGTCAAAATCAATCTCAAAAGCTATCTATTCCCGTACATCCCCTGTAATACGTTGTTTTGCGGCTTGCACCCCGGGCCCGCGACCATCGGTAAGGTCTTGGCGTCGGTGCTGGGCATTGCCACGGGTTGGGAGCGGTATGTGTTCAGCTACCCGTTGGCCGGCTTGCACCCGCGCCCGGCGACCATAGGCAAAATCCTGGCGGCGGGCCTGAACATTGCTGCCCAATTCAACAGCTATAGGTTTGATTACCCGCCCTGCGGGACCCTGCTTTGCGGTACGTATCCGTAAAGACGATAAGAGGAGGTGGTTGCATTGCTCACACCGACGGCGCTGGGCAAATTCAGGGAATTTATACGGCGGACAGTCAGTTACGGCAGATACCGTGTCGGCAGCACGTTTTACACCGTCCCCATCCACGAAGTTGTTATTGAAGGCGACAAAGTGTACGTGTACCTGCTGATTGACCACACTGCCGCCGGGACCGTCAACAGGTGCCAGCTTTTCGATGTAAGCAACGAGCTGTTCGCTGATAGAGCCGATATCAGCATCGCGAAAGACGCCATCCAGGGAGTCTTGGTCAGGTTCTCATTCTCGATACAGGAGGTGTAGAGCGTGCGGCCATACAACAGGACCTATTGGAGAGACCACGTGGTCGACGGGCAGACCGTGATACAGCAAGGCACCCCCCAGTCCGCGACAAACTTCAACAACATCGAGGAGGGGATATTCGGCGGCGGTGCCGAGCTGGACGTTCTTGGCCAGCAGATGCTGCAGCATAAGAGGCTCTTGAGCGACCTGGAGGGGGAGATCGGACAAGTCACCCTCACAAACAACCAGGTATACCCCTTCAACAACTCGGTCTGGACTGTGGCCCTGGCGAAGCCCAGGGATACTCTGAACTACCGGGTACTAACCGAGGTGCTGGCTGCCCAGGGCATGGTCGGTGATATTAAGATTGCCGACAAGGCCCTGAATGGCTTCAAAATCCAATTCACGGGCAGTGCAACCTCGGTCACCATTAAATACTTCGTTCAAGGAGGGATGTATCAATGATAACCGTTGAGAAAAATCAGGGCGACAAAGTGGCCTACGAGCTGCAGGGCAACGTCCTGGCCTTTCGGGGCGGTGAGCTGGCACTTGATTTAAGCAGATACGAGAGGGACTTTCCGGTCCACATTGACGTGTGCTCCAACGAGTACGACATGCTGGTTGTCGGCCTCGGCCGAAAGTATGTGGCCGAGATTGCTATTTCGGCCCGGGGGTACGACGAAGAACCGACGGGCGATCCGGAAAACCCCGTCGCATTGGTCCCGAGACCGTTCGATGTATTAAAAACACAGCTCACATTGTGGGCGGTATAGGAGGGCTGATCAATGAATTTTGACGATCTGAAGCTCAGTGTGGAAGCCCTGAGTGGCGGGAAGAACACCGTTATTTTCGACGACAAGGGCATGCCGTCAATCATGGTCCGCATTCCCAGATTCCAGATCTCCGACGTTATCTCCGGCGGCCCCAGCACCACCCATCCGGCGTTTGTCGTCGCCGGCGTCGAGAAGAACGAGATCTTCGTCTCGAAATACCAGAACATCGTCATCAACGACCGGGCCTACAGTTTGCCACTCAAGGACCCGGCGGTGTCAATTAATTTCGACACCGCGAAGGCGCGGTGCGAAGCCAAGGGCCCGGGCTGGCACCTGATGACCAATGCCGAGTGGGCCGCGCTGGCCTTGTGGTGCAAAAAGAACGGCTTCATGCCCCGCGGAAACAACAACTACGGTGCCGATCACGGCGCGGCGCATGAAAAGGGCATCGAGACCACCAAGGAGACCAGCGGCTTGTTCCGGACGCTACGCGTGGCCACCGGGTCCGGCCCGGTAACGTGGGCGCACGACGGAACGAACGGCGGCGTCTTCGACCTTAACGGGAACGTGTGGGAGTGGACCGGCGGACTGAGGTTGGTTGACGGGGAGATCCAGGTCATACCGGACAACAACGCCGCGCAGGCCATCGACCAGGGCGCTGGCAGCACGCTGTGGAAGGCCATTCTGCCGGACGGGAGCCTCGTGGCCCCGGGGACCGCGGGCACACTGAAGTACGATGCCGAAACAGCCACCCCTTCGGGCATCCGGATCAACACGACTGTGGAGCACTGGACGACCGACGCAAATTCGGTAAATAAGTCGTTTGAGACAGTGGTTGCTGCGAGCGGTGTTAGTATTCCCACCGTTATGCAGGCCCTGATCTTGGCGCGCCTGGACGCGTCTCACGGTGGGGATTCCCTGTGGGTGCGAAATAACGGCGAGCGCTTGCCGGTCCGGGGCGGCGACTGGGCCGGCGCGTCCCTCGCCGGGGTGTTTGCCCTGTACTTGCTCAACGCCCGCTCGAGCGTGTTCGCGCACGTCGGCTTCCGCGCCGCTTTTGTTGCAATCTGAAACCTGCCCCCTGTAATCTGACAGGCGGGCGATCGCCCGCCATGGCCCGGAGGCAATGAATATGGACGAACTAAAGATCCTGCAAAAACTCTACGACATGGCCCAGTACGGGTATGTGTGCCTGCGTCAGTATCCGCGCAGTGAGCGGCACACCCTGGCGGCGGAGACCAAGCTCGCTATACTAGGCCTCCTCCGGGCGGTCATCAGGGCCAACAAGCGCTACCACAAACAGGCCGCGATCCACGAGGCGGACGTGGAACTAGAGGCGCTCAAATATCTGGTCAGGCTAGGGAAAGACTTGCAGTTCTTGCCCCTGCGCCAATATGAGAACTGGAGCAAGATGAACACAGAGATTGGGAGAATGATCGGCGGTTGGCTGAAATCCGCCCGCTAAGCATTCTGGGGAGACGGCCATAGCGCTTGCCGATCCGGGGCGGCAACTGGAACAACACGTCCAACGCCGGGGTGTTTGCCCTGAACTTGAACAACGCCCGCTCGAACGTGAACACGAACATCGGCTTCCGCGCCGCTCTACCCTGCTAGCCAGAAGTTGCTGGCTCATCGGGCCAGCATCCAGCGCGCAGGGGGTAAAGGGGCCTTCTTCCTTACCGCGCCCGCGCAAGACGGCCGGTAAAAAACTGAATTGCCGGGAAGGCAGTTAGTAGCCCTGCGGGACGAACGGTGCCACGCCCGGCCCCTTATCAAAAAGGGGGACAATGCAATTAAGCGCCACGGGAATCTTTATCCGCAAATATATGATTTTGAGAACCTGCTGGCAGCATACAAAGAGGCCCGGAAAGGCAAACGATTCCGCCGTGAGGTGTTGGAGTTTACGCGCAACCTGGAAGAAAGCCTGATTAGTATTCAGAACGAGCTAATCTGGCGCACATATCGGGTCGGCCAGTACCGGGAGTTTTTCGTTTACGAACCAAAAAAGCGGCTGATAATGGCACTCCCCTTCCGGGACCGAGTGGTGCAATGGGCCATATACCGGGTTCTAAACCCGGTCTTTGACAGGCGTTATATTGCGGATTCATTCGCCTGCAGGGCGGGCTACGGCACCCACAGGGCTGTTGACCGGCTGCAGCACTGGCTTCGGTATCTAGACCGCAGACCTGGCCGAATCTATGTCCTAAAACTTGATATCAGTAAATATTTCTACCGGGTCGATCACGACACGCTGCTCAAGATCCTGGGGCGGATCATCAAAGACCGGGACCTGATGTGGCTTTTGGAAAGCATCATCAGGGCAGAGAACACAAAATTCGGCCTGGTGTTGGGCGACCATTCTTTTCAGCGGGAGCGGGTGGCGGAATGCGGCATGCCGATCGGCAATCTGTCATCCCAAATGTTCGCCAATCTCTATTTGAACGAGCTGGACCAGCACGCCAAGCACGTGCTGAAAGCCCGGCACTACATTCGCTACATGGATGACGTGATCATTCTGCATCCAGATAAGCGGCGCTTGTGGCGGCTTAAGGAAGAAATCAGCGCCTTTCTACAGGATCAGTTGCGTCTGACGCTCAACAACAAGACCACCGTTCGGAGTGCAGACCAGGGGGTCGATTTCTGCGGATACCGCACCTGGCCCACGCACCGCCGGCTCCGCAAGACTACCGCCAAGAAGATGCGCCGGCGACTCCGGTTCTTGAGCCGGGCTTACGCCCGGGGCGAGGTCGGCCTTGAGACGTCAAACGCCAGTGTGCAGAGCTACGTTGGGCTGTTAATGCACTGTAATAGCTACCGGTTGCGGGAGAGTGTTTTTGGTGGGCTGGTGCTGCGCCGCCAGTAATTGTGAGAAATATCGTGAATGCTGCGTCACGCTACGGCCACCCCTAACGCTAACGAGGTCAGCACAAGCGTTTCTAGGAATTACCAGAAAATCCATCCAACACACCGAATCTTTCGCATTCGGTGTGAGATTTTTTCGCACTCGGCGTGAGAAGCTACACCTGGAGCGGCCCCTTGACCGGGGCCGCGCGCCCGGCCGCGGCGCCTGCACGGGCTGCGACCGCTGCTGCGCCGAGCGATTGCCGCTGACCTGGATCGACTGCTTAAACCTCAAAGCCGCCGTCGCCCCCGAAGCCGGGTTGGCGGACTTTTTGGCCGCCTACGCACACGTGCTGGTGAACGGGCCGGCCGTGGACATCATTCTGGCCGCCGGCGCCGATGGAAGCTGCTGTCTCCTGGACCGCCAAAACCGGACCTGCCGGGCTTACCACGCCCGGCCGCTGGTGTGCCGGACCTTCATCTGCTGCCCCTCCACCGCCCGCGCCCGCCGCCTGCGGGCCGTCCTGACCAACCGCGGCGAGGACGAACTGGTGCGGCAGTGGCTGCTGGACGCCCGCCGCTCACGCCAACCCCCGCTCATCCACGAAGGCTCGAGCCCCCGGCCCCGGCTGGGGGACTGGCCTCCCACCCCGTTCGCCGGCTGTTCTTCTTATCGCGAGGTGACCTTGAAGGCGGTCTGCCCGCCGGGTTTGTGGCGCGCGCTTACGGCCGGTTCAACCTTCGCGCACTAAGCACAGTTGGATTCCGGCTTCCTCCAGGAGGTCGGCTGAAAACTGGTCTGGATACCCAAACTGGTAGATGATCCGGCGGACCCCGAGCTGCACCAAGAGCTTGGCGCAGGTGAAGCACGGGAAGTGGGTGACGTACAGGATGGTGTCGCGCCCGTTCAGGCCGGTGATGGCCAATTGTAAAATGACGTTCTGCTCGGCGTGCAGAGCCCGGCAGATTTCCTGGCGGTGCCCGCTCGGCACCCCCAGTTGCTCCCGCAAGCAGCCGCCGCGCTCGTCGCAGTGCGGCAGACCGGAAGGCGGGCCGTTGTAGCCGCTGGCGATGGCCCGGTTGTCGCGGACCAGCACGGCACCGACCTGCCGGCGCAGGCAGGTGGAGCGGCGGGCCATCAGGTGCGCCTGCTCCATGAAGATTTCGTCCCAGGTCGGTCGCACGGGCGGAATACTCCTCTCCCCGATGGTCTGTTTTTACCTAACCGTATCATAACACAGAACGAGGTCCGCGAAGCCCGGAAAAAGCTGCGCCGCTTCCTGGAACGGACGGCCGCGGAGCACGGCCTGTTCCTGTTCGCGCCGTAACCGTCCCCGCGCGGCGACACCGGTCGCAAAAGACCAGCAGCGCGGATTTTCGGTTTAAATTCAATGGTTGTCGGATTGCCTCGCGGTGTCCGCCGGTCCCGGGCGGCCGGCGTCGTTGTCGAGCATCCGGGCGAACAGGGCCGCCAGGGCCCGCTTTTCGCTCTCATTGCCCTGTTCCCAGAGTTCCTTGATCAGGCGCTGTTCCCGGTTTCCGGGGTCGAAGTGGTCGGCCAGCACCCCGCCGATCCGGTAAGCCACTTCTTCGATGAATCTATCGGGCACGCCCACCGCTTTGGCGGCGTGCACCGCCGTCCCCAAGAGCCGCTTCCAGTCGTGCCATTCGACATTCGTTTCCACTTGGAAATCCCCCCCCAGCGCAAGTCGGGCCAAAAGCGTCCGCTTTCATTGTACCCCGCGGGCCGATTATCATTCGGCTGTGAACCAGCTTCAAACCGGCCAAATTCGCCCCGTTTTAGCGATACTCCCGACACAAAAGACAGAGGACCGGGCGTTATGCCTGATCCTCTCGATTTGGAACGGTTTTCAGAAGAAGTCGACGGACGTACCGGAGAGGACCGGGCGTTATGCCTGATCCTCTGGAGCCTGGATGGTTTGCTAGTCGGCCTGGGTTTCGGTTTTGACGTGGCCGACGTGGTTCATCAGGTCATGAATATGGTTGTCCAGGTTTGCCAAGTGGTCCTTCAAGTCTTGCAGGTAGGTGCTGTTGCAGTTGCAGGCTTCCAGGTCCTTGGCAAGATGTTCGACATCGTCGTGCAGGTGACGCAAGTCGGCTTCAATGTGCAGGATGTCGTCAATTAAGCGGCCCATTTCTTACATTCCTCCAAATCTCATTCTCTTTGCAAGCGTTGGCGCCAAACAAGGCTCGTATGCAAACATTTCCACTTTTGATGGTATGCTTGGCCGACCACCCCCTCCCTTTTTCCCATAAATTAGCGGTTGCTGCTCCGTGCCCACGCGCGGGCTTTTTGCCTGGACCCTGTAACCAGCCGGCCTGGATATCCTTAGATTATCGGTAGATTATCGGTGCACGGATATCACCCTGACTCCTGTTCCGGTGAGCTGCGCGTCGTATCCACCTCAGCCCCGCATTCGGGGCATATCCACGCACTTGCGGCGGCCGCGCTGTAGAGGAGTTCGTTGCAGTTGGGGCATACTCTAAGCTCCATCAGCAACCCCTCCCCTACCCGGCGCGGAGCCGGCCACGTCCTTGCTCAGAGGCTGTCCCACAGTCGGTCCGCAGTCCTTTCTGCCCGGAATTGTGCCTCCATTGTCGCGCCGGAGGCCTTTTCAAGACCTTGTATTATTACCGCTCTCTGACAGCTGCCGGCAATAGGCAGCCATTTTCTGCACCGTCCGGGCACTCAGAACATACCGCAACCCATAGGCGTCTCGTCTAGCAACCTCTTCTTCCAGACCCAAAACACGGACTAGAAAGTTTTCGATCGGGTCGGCGTGCTGTTGAAACTCGGCGCTTTGTTCCTCCGTCTCCACATTCCTGTGGCAGCGGCAGCCCGGACCGCCTGCAGTTGTCCCGGCCATTTTTTGCAGTTGTTGGTACGGCTCCACACGCTTGTTGCAGCGGCAGCCCGGACCGCACTCAGATTTGTGAGGTCTTAATGAAGACCTGATGGATGTGCTGCTCTTAACCAACACGTTTCCTCCTTGGGATAGCAGTATTATCTAAGCACCCACTAATATTATTAGTGGTACCTAACTATAATTGATTATATGCTTGCCTTTTTGGTATTGTCAATAGGTTTTCACTCCCGCCAAGCACCAAAAAGGAGCAGTCAGGCTGTGACAAATAGCGCTGGTGACAATAGCGGCGCCTGACGGAACCAAAGCTTTATCCCCGTTAATAACAGCAGGTGCGGCAGCTGTGGCCGGAAAAAGTCCGGAACCCCCCGCCCGGGGGAGGTGGAACAGGCGGGAGTCCCGGACCGGAATGGGAGTGACTACCCGATCATCCTGTTAGAAAAAAACCGTTCATCCCACTGTCGCCATAGATCTGCGGCCGCATCCGCCACCACCGGATCAAACTGCATACCCTTGCCGATGCTGACCTCCGCCAGACAGTCTTGCGGGCTTAACGCCGCGCGGTAAGGCCGGTCGGAAGTCATGGCGTCGATAGCGTCACACACCGCGATCAAACGAGCGCCTAAAGGGATACCTTCTCCCTTCAGACCGGCCGGATAGCCCTTGCCGTCCCACCGTTCGTGGTGGTGACGTATGATTCTGGCCACGTCCCTCAGACGACGGGACTTACTCAGGATTTGATATCCGATCTCGGGATGCTGTTTCACTTGCGCCCACTCGTGGGGCAGAAGCTTGTGCGGCTTACGCAGGATGCCGTCCGGCACACCAATCTTGCCGATATCGTGCAGATGGGCGGCGATATGCACCGTTTCCAACTCTCGGCCCCGGAGACCGATCTTGCGCGCCAAATCGTAGGTCAGGCTGGCCACACGCTCGGAATGCCCGTGCGAATACGGATCTCTGGCTTCCAAAGCGGCAGTCAGGCATTCAATGGCGTCGTGGAAAATCGAGTGCATATTAAATCTCCAATAAAATCCCAAACCATCCGGCCTCCCTAGTCGCGTCCGCCTCCCGCTGTGCGCGGTCGCCCATCGTTCCGACCAAATATAAGCGGCACAAACTGCCGCATCTTGGCCAGGACCATTTCATTAGGTATGCGCCGCCATGAAACACCCCTCCCGGCTGCCGGTTTCAGCACTATTCCTCCGCGGCAGTCCTTGTTAAGCATGACTTATATGATTAGATGCGCCTAATGTTTTATTGTAATAATATGCCTGCCTTCGCGGGGTTGTCAATAGCTATTTTTATTACTAGAATCAACTTGATCAAGGGGTGTTCGGGATGGTTGATGACCAGCAAGTGCGGTATTACGCGCTCTCCGTCGAGGAGGCGCTGGCCGAATTGAAAACCACCGAAGAGGGGCTGACGCCGGGTGAGGTCTCCCGGCGCCTGCAAGCGTACGGGCCGAACGAACTGGAACTCAGGGCACGCGGCCCGCTGGCCCGCTTCCTGCTGCAGTTCCACAACCCGCTGCTCTACGTGCTCATGGTGGCCGCGGTGGTGGCGTTTGGGCTGGGCAAGCACCTGGATTCCTGGGTGATCCTGGCGGTGGTGCTGGCCACGGCGATCATCGGCTTTATCCAGGAGGGCAAGGCCGAGGGGGCGATCGGCGCCCTGCGGCGGATGATGGTCCCTCAGTGCCGGGTGCTGCGTAACGGCGAGGCGCGGACGACGGCCACCCGTGACTTGGTGCCCGGCGACGTGGTGCTGCTGGAGGCCGGTGACCGCGTGCCCGCCGATCTGCGCCTGATCGCCGGCAAGAACCTGGCGCTGGACGAGGCCCTGCTGACCGGGGAGTCGGTGCCCACCGGCAAGCGCTTCGAACCACATGACCACCACGGGCGCCTGCCGCTGGGCGATCAGCGGAACATGGCCTTCAGCGGCACTTTCGTGGCTCGGGGCGTGGGGCGCGGGGTGGTGACGGCCACCGGCCCGCGCACCGAGATGGGAAAGATTTCGGGCCTCATTACCGGTACGCAGAAGTCCACCCCGCCTATTTTGAAAAAGATCGGCGAGTTCACTAAGGCGATCATGATCGGCATCTTCGCGCTCAGCGCCGTGAACTTCGCCCTGGGGCTGCATCTGGGTTACGAACTCGGGTACATCTTCCTGGCCTCGGTGGGCATGGTGGTGGCCATGGTGCCCGAAGGTCTGCCGGCGGCCCTGATCGCCGCCTTCTCGCTGGGAGTGACGGCCATGGCGCGCCGCAACGCCTTGATTCGGCGCCTGCCCGCCGTGGAAACCCTGGGCTGCGCCACGGTCATTTGTTCCGACAAGACCGGGACACTGACCAGGAACGAGATGACGGTGCGCGAGGTGTTCGCCGGCGGCCGGAGCTACGTGATCACCGGCGTGGGTTACGAACCGCGGGGCGAGTTTAAGGACGAAGACGAAAACCTGATCGCGTGGCCCGAAAAACAAGCACCGGATCTGTTCGCGACCTTGCGCGCCGGCTACCTGTGCAACAACGCCATCCTCAACCAACCAGGCGCCGAAGGCGGCGGCGGCAACGCCGCCAATAGCGGCAACGGCGCGTACGGCATTACCGGCGACCCCACCGAAGGCGCCTTGGTGGTCGCCGCCCTCAAGGCGGGCATCAACGGCCGGGACGAGCGCCTGGACGAGATTCCGTTCGATTCGGAACTGCAGTATATGGCCGTGTTGGTGCGCGCAAGCTCCCGGGAGAACATAATCTACGTCAAGGGTTCACCCGAGCGGGTGGTGGCGATGTGCGCCAGCCAATTGGAGGACGGCATCACCACCGACCTCGCCGCACGGCGGATCGTCGCCGAGGCGGACAACATGGCGGCCGACGCGATGCGGGTCTTGGGCATGGCTCAAAAGTACGTTCCGGGCCACGTGACGTCCATCACTACCGACGACCTCACCGGAATGGTTTTTTTGGGGCTGCAAGGAATGATCGACCCGCCCCGGGAGGAAGCGGCGGCGGCGGTGAAGGATTGTCTCCGGGCCGGGATCCGGGTGGTGATGATCACCGGCGACCACGCCCATACCGCCAGGGCCATCGCCACTCAGTTGCAGATCGGGTTGGGCGAGGAGCGCACGGTGACCGGATCGGAAATTGAGGTCATGAGCGACGATCAACTCTACGCGGTGACCGAATCGGTCTCGGTGTATGCCCGGGCGGCCCCGGAGCACAAGTACCGGATCGTGCAGCAGCTCAAGCGGCGTGGCCACGTGGTGGCGGTCACCGGAGACGGGGTGAACGATGCCCCGGCGCTGTCGGCCGCCGACATCGGCATCGCCATGGGTATCACCGGCACCCAGGTGTCCAAGGAGGCGTCGGACATGGTGCTGGCCGACGACAACTTCGCCAGCATCGTGCGGGCCGTAGAAGAGGGACGGCATACCTTCAACAACATCTGGAAGGTGATTTTGTTCCTGCTCCCCACCAACGGCGGGCAGGGACTGGCGGTGCTGGGCGCGGTGCTGCTGGCGCCGCTGGTGCCGGTGTTTGCCCTGCGCCTGCCGGTGGAGCCGATCCAGATCCTTTGGGTGAATCTGGTCATGGCCGTGGCCTGCGCCATCCCGCTGAGCCACGAGCCGAAGGAGCGGCGTATTTTGGACCGCCCGCCGCGGGACCCGGCGGCCGCGCTGGTCAACCGGTTGTTCATCTTGAAGGTGGCCATCGTGTCGGTGGTTTCGGCGGGTGCCGCGCTCACCATGTTCCTGCTGTACGTGAACGGTGCCGGCGGCCACCCCTCCGGCACCGTGCTCGCCCAGGCCCAGACGGTGGCTTTCACCACCATCGTGATGGTGCAGTTGGCCTACCTGGGCACCGCACGGTGGGTCACCGCCTCGGCCTTCACCATGAGTCCGTTTTCGAATCGCTGGCTCCTGGCGGGGGCGTCGTTTACACTGGGGCTGCAGTTATTGATTGTCTACAGCAAACCGCTCTTCGGCTTCAGTCCGTTCCGAACGCTGCCTTTCCCGGCCGAATGGTGGGTGTACATCGCACTGGCGGCTACGCCCGGCTTCCTGGCCGTTGAACTGGAAAAACTGGTGCGCCGCCGCCTGAAAAGCGGCCGATTAGCCGAATAATTATGTGGCGGCAAAGCCCCGCCCGGGCCGGAAGGCGATGAGACGGACCGAGTTCAATATCACCAGCACGGACCCGATGTTGTGGGCCACCGCCCCCATGATCGGGGTCAAGAAGCCTGCGCCGGACAGAACCAACGCCAGGACGTTGAAGCCGACGGCAAAGACAACGTTAAGGTTGATGGTGTTCATTGTGGCCCCGGCCAGGCGCAAAAGGTACGGCAGCCTGGTAAGGTCGTCGTTTAAGAGCGCGATGTCCGCCGCTTCGATAGCCACGTCCGTCCCCATCGCCCCCATGGCGATGCCGATATCGGCCGCGGCCAAAGCCGGAGCATCGTTGATCCCGTCACCGACATAGGCCACCGTGTGGCCCCGGCGCTGATATTTCTTGATCTGTTCCAGCTTATGCTCCGGAAGGAGCCCGGCCCGGTATTCCCCGATGCCGCCGGCCGCAGCCAGGTGCGCCGCCACCGCCTCGTCGTCCCCGGTCAGCATCGGCACTCTTTTGATGCCCGCATCCCGGAGAGATTCGACCACGGCGGGGACTTCCGGACGCAGCACGTCCTGCAGGTAAATCACACCGACGGGCAGGCCGTCTTCTTTAACCACCAGCGCCTTTATTCCCCTCGGTGGCTTCAGCCCGGCAAGTCCTTCGGCCTCCGCCGCGGCTTCTCCGGGCCCGAAACCACCCACAAAGACCCGGCGGCCGCCGACCAGGGCCTCCACGCCGATTCCAGGGGCGCTTTTGAACCGCTCGGGTTCCTCCGGCGCCAATCCCCTTCGTCCGGCCGTATCCACAATCGCCCGGCCCAGGGGATGTTCGGAGTACTTCTCCACCGCGGCCGCCGCGGCCAACACCCGGTTTTCCGAAGCGCCGCCAAGCGGGACTATCCTGGTCACTACGGGCTTCCCGGTCGTGAGGGTGCCGGTCTTGTCGAAGACCAGCGCGTCGACCTGGGCCGCCCGCTCCAGGAAAGCACCGCCTTTGATGAGGATGCCGTTGCGGGAGGCGTTACCCAGCGCCGCCACGACCGCCGTGGGCGCGGCCAGGATGAAGGCGCAGGGACAGCCGACGATCAGTACCGTAATCGCCCGGTGGAGGTCCCCGGTGAACAGGTACACGGCGACGCTCAAGCCGATGATGACCGGGGTGAAATACTTGGCATAACGGTCTATGGCTCTGAGAATCGGCGCTTTCTGGCTTTCCGCCTCCTGCACCAGTTCGGTCAGCTTCCCCAGAGTGGTGGCCGCGCCTGTTTTGAGGGTTTGGACCACGACCATGCCCGCGTAGCTGACCGAACCGGCAAAGACCATGTCTCCCGCCGCTTTCTCCACGGGCAGGCTCTCCCCGGTAAGGGATGATTCGTTGAAGGTGGCGTGGCCTCGCGTGACTTTACCGTCCACCGGCACCTTTTCCCCGGAACGAATAAGAACGGTGTCGCCCGGCTGGATTTCCTCCACCGGGACCGAGACCTCGGCTCCGTCGCGTATGACCACGGCTTTTTCGGGGCTGAGCTGGACGAGGGCGTTGATGGCGGAACGGGACTTTTGCGCCGCATACTCTTCCAACAACGCGCCCAGAGTCATGATCAACGCCACCACTGCCGCCTCCAAATAGTCGCCGATGAACACCGCGGCGATGATGGCCAGGCTGACCAGCTCGTCCACGTTGAGTTCCTTGTTCAAAAGCCCCCGGACAGCACCGAGAATGATCGGCCCTCCCAGGACGGCCACGGCCAGCAGCAACGACAGGTCCGCCGGAACGGGGTAGCCGTTTCCGCCAAGAAAATAACCGGCCGCGATCAGCAAAGCCCCCGAAAGAACCCGGTAGAATTCGTGCATGCGCAGCAATTCGCGGTACTTACCGTCTTTATATTTGCCGATCACCGGTGAAGAATGGCGTTTGCAACCGCAGCCTGCAGTATACTTACTGTCTTTATATCTGCCGATCACCCTGCCGGCACACTCCTTTGCGAGTAAAGTTAAAAGGTTCCGGAATTGATCTTCTTGAGGACGGCCAGGAATTGCCCGATTTCGTCCTCGGAAAGGTCGGCGGCCATTTGTTCGGTTAGGTGCCGGTGGTATTGGTGGTGTTCCTGATAAGCATCCTCCCCCTTCTTGGTTAAGACGATCAGGTTGACCCGCCGGTCTTCCTTGATTGTTTCGCGCCGCGCGTAATCCTTTTTCTCCAGCCTGTCCACCGTAACGGTGGTGGTTCCGGTGGTCACCCCCAGCTTTTGCGCCAGGCTTTTCATATTCATTTTGCCGTGCTGGCCCAAAACCTCGATGGCGTGCGCCTCTGAAACCGTCAGGTCGCCGGCCCGGATCACCGAGCTTTCCCACGAGGCAAAACCGTTGAAAAAGAGCACCAACTCGTCCGTCAACTCTTCCAGAATTTTCTCGGTCGGCTCCATAGACCACCCCCCTTTCGTTGGATATTGATACTGTTTGATAATCAAACAATAACACAGGCGTTCTAGTCTGGCAAGCAAAATTTTTTGGCGGCCTGCGGCGCTTGGCCGCCGCCCGCCGGCGAGAAAAAGGGGACAGTCCCCCTTTTTTCGCTCGAAGGGGCGGGAGGAGTGGAAGAAGTGGGAGAAGCCGGCCCGGTGCGGGTCGGCTTCTCCAATCGGCTTCTCCTGTGCTCAGCTTTTCGGTTTAAAGGTCTCACACTTGGTTTGATCGGAGTTCTTGGCGTTACTGAGCTGTGCGTCACGGGCCACCTGAATCATCGATGCGCTACACATGACGTTTCGGTTGTAGTGACATTCGGCAACGCTGCACTTGATATCGGGCATAATGCTCCACCTCCTTCCGAAAGCCTTTAGTTATTCTGACCATGGAATTATGGAATTATTCGGGGCGGCGCGCCATAGAAGACCTTGGGCGCGCAACAAGGCGCGTTTCACCATGTGGCGGGAAGAACAGGGCGAGATTTCAGGTCCACTGTCCGGTGGCACAGATGTTCTATCAGCGGCCGGTCGTGGCTTATCACCAGCACGCCGAGATTCCGTTCCCGCACCAGGCCAAGCACCACGTGCCAGATCTGTGCCTGGGTGACGGCATCGAGCATGGTGGTTATCTCGTCGGCAATCAGGTAGCGGGTCCGTGGCCCGAGGGCCCGCGCCAGGCAAAACCGCTGCAGTTCTCCCGCGGAAAGCTCATTCGGCCACCGGTTGAACCACCCCGGCTCGATGCCGAGCGCCGCAAGCAGCTCCGGAAGGGGTTCCCAACCCTCGGTGAGGGTGTCCCGCATGCGCCAACGCGGGTTGACCGCCTTTTCAGGGTGTTGGAACACCAGCTGGACGGGGTTGTATCCGGTGGCGGGCAAGGGAGCCCCGTCCAGTTGGACGGTACCTTCGAGCGGGCGTTCATACCCGGCAAGGAGGCGGGCCAGCGTGGTCTTGCCCATCCCGCTCGGGCCGGCAAGGCCGACGAGTTCGCCGGGCTCGACCGCCAAATCCACGCCCCGCAGAACCCACGGACCGCGCCGGTAACGGAAGCCTATTCCCCGTGCTTCAAGCGGCATGGAAGCACCTCACCATCCCGCCGCGCAGCGCCCGGAACTCGGGCCGCGCGGCGGTGCAATCGGGTGTGGACCCGGAACAGCGCGGCGCATAGAGACACCCGGGCGGCAGTTGATCCGGAGTCGGTTGGGCGCCGGGCGTCACGACAAAGCCGTTTTGCGGCAGCGCGCGCCAGAGGGCGCTGCTGTACGGGTGGCGCAGAGCCCGGCCGTCACCGGCGAAGTCCGCCGCAGCAGCAATTTCCACGGTGGCGCCCGCATACAGGACGGCGACGCGGTCGGCGACCGTGAGCGCCCCCTCTATGTCGTGGGTGATGAGCATCACCGCCCTACCTTCTCCGGCCAGTTCGCGCAGGTGGCCCAGCGCTTCGGCCACCGCCGCCGGATCCAGCCCCGGCGTCGGCTCATCGGCGATGATCAGCGCGGCGCCGCTGATCGTAGCGGTGGAAACGAGCACCCGGCGGGCCATCCCGCCCGAGAGCTGGAAAGGGTACAGCCTTTCGACCTCGGGCGCCAGGCGGTACCGCGCAAATACCGCCCGCTGGGCGGCGGGCGCGTTTCCGTCGGGCGCCGCCGAACGCACCTGCCCCCCCACCCGCCAAAGCGGGCTGAGAAAACTCACCGACTGCGGCACCAGCGCGATATCCCTCCCGCGCAGCGCCACCTGGCGTTCGGGCGTGAGGTCGTCGTCCGCATAGCGCATGGTTCCGGTCACCCGGGCGTTGCCCGGCAAGATGCCGAGGATGGCGTGGGCCAGCAGGCTTTTGCCCGCACCGCTCCCGCCCACCACCGCCAGGACCTCGCCGGAGCGGACCGTGAGGCTTAAGCCGGTGACCGGCCTTAAGGTTATCTTTTGGAGACCGCGGGCATCATATTGTTCAAACGACACCGAAAGGTCTCGAACCTCCAGAACCGGCTGAAATTCGGGAGCTTTGTGGATAATCATTGTAGCACCTCCGGGTATGGACCGCACCTTGGGGGCGGCGGTCGCCGAGCTTTGTGGGTAATCATCGTAGCACCTCTCGCTTGTTACTCGTGCGCGGTGCGCGGGTCGGCCAGGGCGCGCAGATTGTCGCCGAGAATGTGGAAGGCGCGCACCATAATCAGCAGGGCCAGGCCCGGAAACAGGGCCAACCACCAGCACCCGGCCTGAAGATACCGCATCGCTTCCGACAGGATAACGCCGACCGCCGGCTGCTGGGGTGAAAACCCGAAACCCAGGAACGTGATCCCCGCCTCGTGCAGGATGGCGTGTGGAAACAGCAATACGAATCCCACGAGGATCTGCGGCGCCACGTGCGGCAGCAGGTGTCGCCGGGCGATCCACCAGCGGCTCCGGCCCAGCCGGCGCGAGACCTGGACGAACTCGGCGGTGCGCAGTTGCAGCACTTCGGCTCTGATGACCCGCGTCAGGCTCGGCCAATGGGTAAGGGCGACCGCGAGAATCACGCCCGTGGCCCCGCCGCCGAATGCAAGAGCAATGAGAATCAACACTAATAGATGAGGCTTGCTCAAGAATAGATCGACGAGCCAGGTGACGGCGCCGTCGACGATGCGGCCCAAAGTAGCGGCGGCCATCCCGAGGGTGACGGCGATCAGCACGCTTACGGCGGAGGCCAGGACGCCGACTACCAGGCTCAAGGTGAGTCCCTGCAGCGTGCGGGTCAGCATGTCCCGCCCGAGCCAGTCCGTACCGAACGGATGCGCCAGAGAAGGCGCCAGGTTCCGCTGGTCCAAGTTTGTGCCGAGCATCTCGTCGCCGCGCAGCACCCCTCCGGCCACCACGCCCAGCAACAAGGCGGCCGAAAGGACAATGACCACCAACGTCCGCTGCCGGCGGTTAAGCCCCGGCAGGCGGCCGGCGCGGGAGTGCTTGACGGCCGCGGC
Source organism: Bacillota bacterium (assembly GCA_040757205.1). Classification (NCBI taxonomy): domain Bacteria; kingdom Bacillati; phylum Bacillota; species Bacillota bacterium. The sequence goes on along the minus strand of JBFLXL010000003.1, from coordinate 9,071 downwards.
ATCCGCACTGCTCATACCGAACCCTCCAGTCGTATCCGGGGGTCGACGAAGCGGTAGATGATGTCCGCCAGCAGGTTCCCCACGAACACGAACACCGCGCCGAACATGACCGCGCCCAGCAAAAGCGGCACGTCCCCGCGCAAGCCCGCCTGGACGACGGCCTGCCCGAGACCGGGGTAGGCGAACACCTGCTCGACAAGGACGGCCCCGCCGAACAACTCGCTCAAACTCGCAAACTGCAGGGTGACGGCCGGCAGGGCCACGTTACGGACGCCGTGCCGCCACAGAATGGCCGGTTCGGACTCGCCCTTGGCCCTGGCGAACAACACGTAGTCGCTGGCCAGCACCTCTACGAGTTTTTGTCTTGTGTGCAAGGCCACGGCCGCCACGCCCAGGATGCTCAGGGTCACCGCGGGCAAAACCAGGTGCCGCAGCCGGTCGCCCCACGTCACTTCCGCGGACAAAACGCCCACGGGAACCCCGAGTCCCACCGGGGCCCAGCCGAGCCACACCGCAAAAACGAGCAACAGCAACAGGCCCAACCAGAACAGCGGGGTCGAGGCCAGGGTGTAGCAGTACCACAAGATGACGCGGTCGATCCAGGTACCTTGCCGCGCACCCGCAATAATGCCCAAGGCGAACCCCAGCAACCCGGAGAGCAACCAGGCCGCTCCCATGAGCGTCAGTGAAGCGGTGAACCGCTCCAGAAGCACCTCGCTCACCGGCTGACGAAAGATCATCGAGGTGCCCAAGTCGCCGTGAGCAACCGCCGCCGCCCATTTTGCAAACCTTTGCAGCGGCGGGTCGTCCAGGCCCCAGTATGCGGCAATGGCCGCCCGCTGCTCGGGGCCGACCAGCATCACGTCGGCGTCGACGTAGGCGTCCACGGGATCGATCGGTGAGTGGCTGACGAGCCAGTAGGAAAAGACGCACACCGCCACCAGCAGCGTTCCCAACCGGAAGCTCCGGCGCGCGGTGAACGCGATGAATACCAATGCGTCGTGCGCACCGCGCGCGATCCGCGTTTGCTCTTCGAGCCGCATCTTCATCGCCTATTTCTTCCAGGTCCACTCGGCAATGTTCGCCAGAAACGGCCAGCCGTGCCCGTGCGGTTGGATTCGCTGCCGGCCGGTGTCAAGGTCCTCTCTGACGAAGTAGCAGTGATCAAGGTTCACCAACCAGGCCCACGGCGCGTCGCCCCTGGCGCTCCAACCCGTCGTGCCGTCCCACTGGGCCTTCTTCCAGTATTTGTTCGCCGTGTTCTCGTCGGTTGCGGCCAGCGCCTTTTCCATGTAACCGTCCACCACCGGGTTGCTGTAAAAGCCGGCGTTGAACCACCCGACTCCGGCTGTTTTACTGCTGTAAAGGTTGTACGTCTCCAGCGGATCGTGACTGCCCCAGCCGAAAAGCACCGCATTGGCGTGCATCATCCTCTTGATGTCGTCCCAGCTCTTTCCCTCGACCCTGATGTCAATCCCCAACGGCTTGACCATGTCCGCGACCGCAAGGGCCAATGCCTGGCGGGTGGCGTCGCCGGCCGGATGGAGCAGCGTGAACCTGGCCTGAAGGGCGCCTTTCTCCAGAACACCGTCACCGTTGCGGTCTTGCCAGCCTCCTTCGGCCAGCAGCCGTTTCGCCTCTTCGGGGTCGGCATCCTTGATCACCGTTTCCGGGTTCCACCAGGGCAGGTGGTCGCACGCGGTGTAGGCCGGACTCCCGAAACCTTCCAGCACACCGTCGACAAGCGCCCGCCGGTCGACAGCCACGTTGACGGCTTTGCGGATGGCGACGTCGGCCGTCACATCGTTTCCAACCGGATGTCCGTCCGCAGTCTTACGCCCGGACGGTACCGACGGGAACCCGATGCCGCGGTTGTCCACACTATCCACGGCCAGGAGGCGCATTCCGGGAACTCCACGTATGGCGAGACTGTGGGGCACGTACACAACGTCAACCTGCCCGGCTTTGGCCGCGGCAAAGGCCGCATCCTCTTCCAAAAACAGAAAAGTAAGCTTCTGGAAATATGGCTTGGGTCCGTAATACAAGGGGTTAGCCTCGACGATCAATTGCTGTCCCTTGTCCCACTGCACGAATTTGTAGGGACCGGAGCCGACGATCGGATTTTGGGCGTAACCGGGCCCGTGAGCGTGTTTCGGCACGATTCCGGTGGCGATCAGCGGGCTTAAGAACAGCGACTGCGGTTCCTTTAGCTTGAACACAACGGTCTTGTCGTCGACGGCCTCGGCGCTTTCCAGGACGGTGAGGTCAACAACCCCGCCGCTTTTCGCGGCCGAGTCGAAAGTATACGCGACATCTGCGGCCGTCACCGGATGACCGTCCGAGAACTTCGCGTCCTCACGGATGGTGACCGTCCAGGTCAGGCCGTCGCTGCTTACTTCATACCCGGTGGCCAGGTCGTTGACTACGTTGAGGTCGTTATCGCGCGCGAGCAGCGTGCTGTGAAAAATCGGCTGCCCGCGCCGGCCCCATCCGGTGGTGGGGTCAAAGCCGCCACGGGGCTCGCGGCTGATGGCCAGCACCAGTTCGTTTTTCAGCGCCCCCGTCGAATCGGCCCCCGTGCCCCTCGGCCCCGCACAACCGGCAACCGAGCCCGCCGCCAAAGAGATAGCCAGCACCAAGGCAAGCACTTTTCGGTTTATGTTCATTCCCCACACTCCCCTTCAAACTTAAGGTGGACCCCCATTGTCAAGACAAGTTTTTGCCTACTGCGGTTTAAGCGCTCACCCTCCCCTTCGCAACTCATCCGCCCCCGGCTACATCCCGGAAAAGAGTCGCAACCACCCCCTGCTAAATAGAAAAAAGAGGCCACATCCCCAAATCCGAATGGGGATGAGGCCTCCTTGACCCCCGTAACTCGTGCTTTACTCCCGGCGGGCTATTGAATTACGAACCGCCGCCCACAACACGTACGACCTTCCGCGCGAATCAACCACACCGACCCAAGATTCCATACCTTGCCGTGCGGTGTTTCGCTCATTTTATCACCGCGTCGCGGCGAAGTCAACCCCCTTGTATCCTGACTTTGGGCGATCATCAGCTCCTTTTTGCCGGTCACAGAATATCACACCTGGTTCAAGCAAACCGGTTACCTGAAACAAAGGTCAGGCAATGGTCCGATAATACTCCCGAAACTCGGTGCGCAGCGGTTTTTCAAGGACCAGGCGCGCCAGGCGAGCGTCGAACTGGCGGCCGCAACCCCGCAAGACCTCTTCGGCGCACTGCTCCCAGGACAGCGCCTTCCGGTAGGGCCGGTCGGTAAGCATGGCGTTAATGGCGTCACAAACGGCGATGATCCGGGAACCCGGCGGAATGGCCGTACCAGCCAGGCCTGACGGGTAACCGCCGCCGTCCCACCGCTCGTGGTGGTACAGCACGATGCGCGATACCTCCGCCAGTGCCGGAGAAGAACGCAAGATGTCGCTCCCGAGAACCGGATGCCTCTGTACGGTCTTCATCTCCGGCTCCGTCAACCGGCCGGTTTTGAAGAGGATGGCATCCGGGATGCCGATTTTCCCGATATCGTGCAGGTGGGCGGCGATGTGCAGGGTTTCCAGGTCCTCTCCGGCCAGCCCGGCGGCGGCGCCCAGCCGTACCGCCATATCGGCCACCCGCGACGAATGCCCGGCGGAGTAATGATCCCGGGTGTCCAGGGCCGCCACCAGGCATTCGATGGTGTCGTGATAGACGTCGTACAAGTCGGGCTTTTGCTCCTGCGGCACGGCGGGGACGGTTGCGGGCGCGGCACCCATGCAGCACGTGCACCGGGAATTTTCGGCGACTAATACCCGCAAGACCCATCTCTCCATTTCCGAGTTTCTCTACGACGTTTGCCGGACCTGACGTCCCCTTGCCGAGACAAACCTGGCTACATCACCATCAGATCCAGTCGGGCGACCATCCCCAACTCGTAGGCGCTCCGGTCAACGGCGGGCGGGACGACGCTACACACCATCAGATCCGGCCGTGCGACCATCCCCAAATACGGTTTTGGTGTGTTCTCCTTCGAGCGCATTGCTACACACCATCAGACCCGGCCGTGCGACCATCCGCCTCAGGCTCCCTTGGCGCGGCGGGGACAGCTTCCGGCACCGCAGCACTCATCGCACAGTACCCGGTCCATCTCGCTTTTGATGTGGCACCAGGCACGACGCGCGAAGACGGTCCGGCAAGGTCCATTCCGGCAGGTTCCCTTGATCTTCCGGGCCAGCCCGTGGTTCACGTAGTCCGTTAAGACGAGCACGACATCCACGTTTTGGGTGACCTTAAGCTCCAGGTCGCCCTTTTTGCGCCCGGAAACGTGCCGGATATCCTTGAATCCGAGACGGCGCAGGTTGTCCAAAATGCTGCCCAGCCTGTCTCCGCCGATGATCAGAATAGACATCTTATAACCCCCCGCATTTAGTAAAGGACCTTAATAATATTAAGGTACCTTAACTTTATCCCTAGTTTATCCGACCCGGCCGAGCTTGTCAATGAAAACCCCGCAAGAAAACGAAAAATTTTCTGCGGACCCGCCCACCAAAAAAGGGGGACAGTCCCCCTTTTTTGCCGAGTAGATGTGATCCTCGCCCTGACGGCTACAGCGATGTAGCCTTCTGCACTGAGCAAGAAAAAGGGGGACTGTCCCCCTTTTTCTTGCTCTTTTCTTTGCTCTGGTTTAAGACCGGTTCCGGTCGTCCGAGCAATGCTTTTCGGTGCCTGTGCGCCCGCCGCAGCCCGAGCCCGAGCCGCAGCCGCAACCGGACGACGAACCGTCTTTGGGGTTCATCTTGCCCCGAAACTGCAAACCGATGAGCACGACCGCCGCGATGCCGATGCCGACGATAACCACCGTTTCCACGCTACCCGCCTCCCGTCCTCAAACATGCCCAAAAAGAGGCCTGGCCCCTTTTTCCGCCGCAGCCCGGGGCAAGAAAAGGGGTCTGGCCCCTAACACTTTTTCCGTCCTCAAACAAAAAACCCGCGGCGCCGGCCCGGATCAACCGAGGCCGAGCAACCGCCCGCCCTGGTAAACCAGAAAGGCCATTACCCAGCCGAGGGTCAGGCTGTAAGCCACCGCGAAACCGGTCCAGCGCCACGAATTGGTCTCTCTTTTGATGGTGGCGATGGTGGCCGCGCAGGGAATGTAAATGAGGGACATCACCATGAAAGCGTAGGCCGAGAGCGGCGTCCAGTAGGTCTGAATCGCCGCGGCCAGCCCCTCCTCCCCGATGCCGTAAACCACGCCGAGCGTGCCGACCACGACCTCCTTGGCCAGCAGGCCGAAGATGAGGGCGGCCGCCGCTTCCCAGGTGCCGAATCCGAGCGGCGCAAAGACCGGCGCCATGAAGCCGCCGATGGCGCCCAGATAGCTCTCCCGGCCGGCGAACTCCGCGCCGGCGGGCAGACTGGCCAGAACCCAGACAATGATGACGACCGAGAAGATGACCGTCCCCGCCCGCTTGATAAAGGCCCAGCCCCGTTCCCACATGTGGATGAGCACCCCTTTGAGGGTGGGCACCCGGTAGGGGGGCAGTTCCATCACGAAGGGCGACACTTCGCCCTTGAACAGGAAGCGCTTGAACAAAACACCCATCACAATCGCCAGGACGATCCCGAGAAGATACAGGGAAAAGATGACCAGACCCTGATAGGCGGCGAAGAAGACGCCCACAAAAAGCACGTAAACCGGCAGCCGGGCCGCGCAGGACATCAGCGGGGTGATCAGGATGGTGATCATCCGGTCACGCCGGTTCTCCAGGGTGCGGCAGGCCATAATCGCCGGCACGTTGCAGCCGAAACCGACCAAAAGCGGAATGAAGGACTTGCCGTGCAGCCCCAGCCGGTGCATAAAGCGGTCCATGACGTAGGCCGCGCGCGCCATGTAACCGCTGTCCTCGAGCAGGGAAATGGCGAAGAAGATCAGGAAGATCGGCGGGATAAAGACCAACACCGAGCCGACGCCCCCGATGATGCCGTCGGCCACCAGAGAAGCGATCAGTTCGTTGGCGATGAGCGCTCCGGCACTAGCGCCCAGCCACCCGAAGAACGCCTCCACGTAACCGATCAGCGGGTCGCCCAAAACAAAGGTGAATTGGAACACCGCATACATGGACAGGAAGAAAATTGGTATGCCGAGAAGGCGGTTGGTCACCACGCGGTCGATCCGGTCGGAGACGGACAGGCGGTCTTCGACGGTGCTCTTGCGGGTCACCGTTTCCCTGATCAGCCCCCCGATGAACCCGTAGCGCCGGTCGGCGAACAGGGATTCCGGGTCCAGTCCGGTTACACGCTCAATGTGCGCGGCCACCTCGTCGCGCAGCTTAATGATCTCGCCGGCCCGCGGGGATTGCATCACCCGGCCGTAAATGCTCTCGTCACCTTCCAGCAGCTTGACGGCCACCCAGCGCCCGGGCAGGTTCCGGATTGTCTCCACCCCGGCCAGGGCCGCCTCCAGCCTGGCAATGCCCGGCTCGGCCTCTTTGCCGTAGTTCACCGTGAAGGCCCGGCCCGGTCCTTTCCCGGCCGCACCGACCGCCGCGGCCACCAGTTCGGAAGTGCCCTTGTTGCGCACGGCCACGGTGGGCACCACGGGCACGCCCAGGATTCCGGCAAAAGCCTCCAGATCAATCCTGATCTGCTTCTTTTCGGCCTCGTCAAACATGTTCAGGGCAATAACCACATTGGCGCCCATCTCCATGAGCAGGGTGGTGAGGTACAGATTGCGCTCCAGGTTGGAGGCGTCGACGATGTTGATCACCAGGTCCGGTTCTCCGGAGAGGATGTAGTTCCGGGCCACCGCCTCGTCCTCCGAGAAGGCCCCCAGGCTGTACGTGCCCGGCAGGTCGACCACCCGGACGACCACATCGTCCCGGATGTGCCGGCCTTCCTTTTTCTCGACCGTGACCCCCGGCCAGTTCCCCACGTGCTGCCGCGCCCCGGTCAGGTTGTTGAACATCGAGGTCTTGCCGGAATTCGGGTTGCCGGCCAGACCGACGGTAATCTCTTTCGGTGCTTTCGCCGCCGCTTGGCTTGACTGCACCATTTCGCCCCCCCAATGAATAAAATTCAAATCACTCGCTATTTGACCGGCGACCGACCATCCATTTCTCGACCATCCAGTTCTTCCACCATGATCTTCTGCGCAGCTCCCCGGCCCAGTGCCACCCGGCCGTCACCAAGGGAAATGATCAGCGGGCCGCAGGACTGGCTTTGCACCACCCTTACCACGCTGCCCCTGACGAACCCCAGTTCGCCCAACCGCCGGCGGAGTTCCTTCCCGCCGCTCACCTCCCGCACCACGGCCTCCCGGCCCGGTGCAAGGAACCCCAGAGGCAGTACCGAACTCAACACTTAATCCACCTCCACCGTCACCGCCTCGGCCTCCCGCCGGCGCAGGGTCAGGCTGTAACCCTTCACCAGCACCTCAATCGGATCGCCCAGGGGGGCCATCCCTTTCAGCCTGATTTCGGTACCGGGCACGAGGCCCATTTCCAGAATACGCCGCTTGAGAAGGCCGGAACCGACCACGCCGACAACCCTGCCGCCGTCCCCGGGCCGGAGCTTGTTGAGCGTTTTCGCCTCTTTTGCGTCCATCCCCGCCTCACCCCTTAATAAAAACTAGGCAAAACCAATGATCTGCGGTAACGTTAATAATCTTAGATATATATAATCTTCAATGAACAGATTACCCCGCCAGCACCGGATTGTCAATAGGGATTTACCCAAAAATCGTTGAAACCATCAATTTTTCGGTTGTCGTCAACCCTTCAACCGCCGGCGGGTTTTACCGCGGGTTAATGGCCTTTGTCCTCGAAAGCGACCTTGAAAAAACAAGACGGCAAGGACTGCGAACCCGCAAATCCTTGCCGTTCTTATCTTCTTTGGAGGCGGCGGGCGGAATTGAACCGCCGAATAACGGTTTTGCAGACCGTCGCCTTAGCCACTTGGCTACGCCGCCCCGGTGAAGTTCAGTTTACCACAACCGGCGCCAGGTTTCAAGGTGCTCGGGCTGATCGGCTGATCGAGACCGATCGGGCGCCTCGAAGGTAGGCGTCGGTCCCGGGCTGATTGCCGCCGGGCTTCGGCGTTTTGCAGTGCCGCCGACATAATCGCCGTCCGTCTAGCCCCTGATCTGCTTGAGTTCTTCGGTAATCCACCGCTGAATCTCGCTGAACTCCTCCGGGGTCACCGTACGGCGGATCGCCCGGATCGCTTCGGCGTAACGGTCCAGGTTGCCGAGAAGCACTTTCTTCAGGCCGTCGACCATATGCCGGGCCAGTCCCTGCACCGCGGTCACCAGTTCCGGGTCGCACCCGGACGGGCCGGTGAAACCCTGTTCATCGTCGAAGTCCACGTAAAGGGCCCGTTGCTTCCAGCGGTTCAAGCCTTCCAGGTTGTCGATGCCGCCGATCCACGGTTCAAGTCGTTCCATATGGCTATGAAAGTCCTGAATGATTTTATGTATGCTCTTGTTGCGCATCTCGTCCGCGAAGACGTGTTCATTCAGCCCCGCAAACTGAAAAATGACCAGGGGGAAGGAGTAGAGCGCCGAGAGCTTGGCCTGGTGCGTCTTGCGGACGTGGTGGAAAGACTCTTCGCCTTGGTTGGTGTGGGTCAGGGAGAAGGCCAGCCCGTTGATGCAGATCAGCTTGCCCAGTTCTTCCAGAGCCAGCACCGCCAGCGCCAGGGACCGCTCCAGGTGCCCCGCCCCGTACAGGAGGTCCGACTCCTGAACCAGCCGGTCCGCATTCTCCAGGCAACTCCGCAAACCCTTGATCAGCTGGCTCTCGTCGAAAGAAAACACCTGACCCCACCCCCTGCAAAAACCGCCGCCTCACTTGTAGCATAACGCACCGCCCTGGGGCCGGGCAACCTCACCATCTTCAGATGCGCGAACCTCTTCCTGAAAGCTGACCAGCATAACGCACCGCCCTAAGGGGCCGGGTGTTGCTGCCGGAGCTATTTGTCACTGATTGACGCGTGCCAATGGCACTCGTCATTGCCGGGAGTGGATGGCACCGGGAGCCGTGACAGTTGACGTTCCCGGCCCCCGGACCTCTTGGATCGAG